>CAYVLO010000020.1:0-16907 GCA_964452125.1 uncultured Anaerolineaceae bacterium
GTAATGAGTAAACCGAAACAGTTCAGCTCAGACGAAGCCAAGCACATCGGAGATTCTCTCGGCGTGGATTGGGACCAGGTCGATCTGGAGCAATTTCGCATGGGCTTGCTGGTGGAGCTTGAGCACGGGACTAGAGATCCTGAAACGAACGTAACCGACGATGACCTGAGCCTGACCGGCAAGATCGCACTGGCTCACTTGAGAGAGTTCCCAGACTATTACACCCGGCTGGCAGAGATGGAGGCCAAAGCCGACGCCTATTAGGCCAAGACAATAGGCAGGGGTTGACAGGCGAATACGGTGGATCACTTCGCCAAAGCGGATCCCGAACTCGGGAAGCGTGTTGCTACCGGAGTGAAGCTCTAACAAAGGCGCTGTGGTGGTGGGCCCTCCACAACTGGCAATCGGCCTGGGGAGCAGGAGAATCATCGAACGAAAGCATTTTTGAATATACCGTTCAGGAGGGAACAAATGAGACTTAGTGCTCCAAAACAGATCACCTGGATCATTGCCTTGATCCTTGGGGTAGTGGGGATCCTGGCAAACCTGGCGTCCATTCCGGTCATCACCCCCGCGCTTGGCTTTTGGCTTGTGGTCGTTGGGTGGGCGCTGCTGCTGATCGCGGCCATCACACGTGGCTTATAGTTCGGCAGCCGCGGTCCTATGCAGATAGACCCGGGGCATAGCTGGCGGTCGTATGGTCGGCCCCGCAGGGGACGACATCTCTCAAACCAACAAGCTGATCGAAGCTACAATGACTGCTGCCGTGCGAGCGTATTGAACTAGGCGGTGCTCGGGCATAAGCCAGGTCCAAGTTGTACCTGGCCTGACACCATCAGCAACACGCTGCAAGGCTTTCCATACTGGTGCCCGGAGGCTTTGGTCCTCGAAAACTGCTCTTGGCGGGCCAAGATAGGGTTGGAACCGGTTGCGCTCGCAGCGGGTGGGCAGATGCTCCCGCGCCCATTCGCTCTGGTAGCCCAGACCCAGGGCACGCTGCATCTTCGTATGCCCATAGAAGCCATACGCGCCATCGAGGAACGCATCGCGCACAGGCAACAGCTCGGCAGCGGAAAAATCATCGACCTGCTTTTGTCCAACGCTGTTCATTTGGCAAACGTCCAGCAGCCCAAAATCAGAATTGCTGCTATCTACTCGTGGGTTGTGTGTTAAAGCCCACTTCCCGGGTGCGCCGATCTGTGTGCCCCAGGGTGAGATCCCACGAGCAGAGAGGTCCTCAGTCCAGATCGGGCTGCGGGGGCAACGTCCGCAGATGCTCGGAACGGCGCTGCATCTCCTGGACGTGCTCCACCTGGTCGACCGCGACGCCCAGCGTCTCGACGATCTGCTCTGTGCCCCAGCCCTGATCCAGACCCCACAGGATCCGGTCCAGCGTGTCATAGTCCATGCCCAAGGCCAGGGTGTCGACAATGCCGGGGAGCAGGTCGGGGGAGGGTGCTTTGTCGATGATCTTTTGGCAAACGCCCAAATGGCGGGCCAGTTGGCGCACCTGGTGCTTGTACAGGGGCAGAATCGGCTCCACATCGGCCACGTTGTCACCCCATTTGACGACGAATCCAGACATTGCTTCGCTCCGGTTGGTGGTTCCCAGCACCAGAAGGTTCTCCAGGTCGGCATAGTAGTAGAGGGTTAGCATCCGCATGCGGTGTTTGACGCGCGCATAGGCGTTGCCGGCGTCGATCAGTTTCTTCTTATCGCCCAGGCCCCGGGTCCCCAGCAGCCCAGCGCGGAAGGGCATTTCGCCCAGGGCTTCGGCTTGCAGGCGATGTTGATGTTGGACCACGCTCGCCTTGATCCCCCGCAGGCCCAAGATCTGCAACGGCAAGAGCTTGTATATGCCTATGGGTTTGAGCATGGGCGCGAGATCCACCTCTCGATAGTCGAGGCCTAACCTCCGGATCTCGAGCAGCGCATCGCTCTTGCTATCGGGGCTCGAGTCGCGCTCGGGAAGAAGGAGGGCGTGGACGTTTTCCGGGCCCAAGGCGCGGACCGCCAGGCTGGCGACCACGGCCGAGTCGATGCCGCCACTCATGCCCAGGATCACGCCGTCGCGTTGGAATTGGTCCACACTGTGCCGGAGGAATTCTTCGATTCTTTTGGCAACCTGCTCGGGATCGATCTGCAATGCTTTGTCGGTGGGTATCATTGGTGCAGTAGCCTCCTGTCTGGGGGTATGATACCATCGAATCGGGAACTTGCAAAGGAGCCCCAGGCTTGCTGTTGGGGCCATGGTTTGTACAGGCAGGCGCACAACGGGGGGGCGCCACCATGGGCTCCTGCGGAAATGGGCATGACGACCGAACTTGGTCGAAGTAAAGGCGTCGCGCCTTGCTTACGATTTTGTACTACACCCTCTGCTGGAAATGCTGCCCGTTAATTGACAAAAGCGAGACAAACGGCTATAATGAGGGACGTCCAGCGTCGCAGGTCAGGCCAACGTGGGCCCTTGTTTTGCGCCCAGGCAAGGCAGTTGCCCTTTTTGGCAGACATGCGCATCTCACTCAAAGGAGAGTCAAAGCATGAGTGACGAAATCCAGGTACCTGATGAGCTAAAGAGCAATGTCTTTGTCACCAAGCTCAGCCAGGTTTATGGCTGGGGCCGCAAGTATTCCCTCTGGCCCATGTTTTTCGGTGTGGCTTGTTGCGCCATCGAGTTTATGGCTGCCTCGGCTTCGCGCTTTGACACGGGTCGGTGGGGCATGGATCTGGCCCGGGCCTCACCCCGCCAGGCCGATCTGATCGTGATCTCGGGGACTGTTACCAAGAAACTGGCCCCCAAAATTGTCACCCTCTACAATCAGATGGCCGAGCCCAAATATGTCATCTCGATGGGGGCGTGCGCCACGGGCGGCGGGCCGTTCAAACAGGGGTACAATGTCGTCTCGGGCATCGACCAGTTCCTTCCGGTGGATGTATACGTGCCCGGCTGTCCACCGACGCCAGAGGGTCTCATCCAGGCCTACATGGCTGTCCACGAAAAGATCCAGAACGAAAAGCTCAACCAGGTGCGGTGGTATCAGAAGGACTCTATTCCCGAAGCCCCGGTGCCGAAATTGGGCGGCCCCGATCTGGTCGATCCGCAGATGGTTTCTGAGATCAGCAAAGCCGCGCGGGAGGAAGGGGCCGGCGTTGTCGAGCCTGTGGATGAAACTGCCTGACCAACCGACTCAAGGGAGAGAAGCATGGCAATTGACTTGGGGGCCATAGAGGCCGCAATGAACGAGGCCCTTCCAGGGGCCGTGGTGGAGCGTGAAGGCGACTGGCTGGTGGTGGATCCAAACCAGCTCACCCAGGTGGCCACCCTTTTGCGCGACGATATGGGGTTTGACTTTTTGGCCAATCTCACTGCCTCCGATTACGCCGACCGGCTGGAGGTGGTGTACAATGTACACTCGACTCGCTCCGAACTGCATGGCCCGGGTCTGGGGCTCAAAGTGCGTTTGCCCGATCAAGCCAATCCCCGCGTGGCCAGCCTGACGCCCATCTGGAAGGCGGCCAATTTCCAGGAGCGAGAGGTGTGGGATATGTATGGCGTCCAGTTTGAGGGCCATCCCCACCTCAAACGGATCCTTCTTTGGGAGGGGTTCGAAGGGTTTCCGATGCGCAAGGACTGGCGCGAGCCCTATTACGAAGAGGAACACAAGCCCTATAGCAGCCGCTGGCCCAACGCCGACGACCCCAAGCCCCGCCGGGCCGAAGAACGGGTTCGCTGGCGGGCCAACCTTCAATACCCCCAGGGATTTGACCCTCTGGACTGGGAGCCCATTCCCGAAGTCGACTATGACCTGGGCGACAAGATCGACGTCAACGGCCTGGAGACCGACCGGATCGTGGTCAATATCGGTCCGCAACATCCCAGCACCCATGGCGTGTTCCGGATGGTGGTCGGCCTGCAAGGCGAGACGGTGACCAGCTTGTACCCGGTGATGGGCCACCTCCACCGCAACCACGAAAAGATCGGCGAGCGGAACCTGTGGACCGGCAACATTCCCTACACCGACCGGCTGGACTATATGACCCCCATGTACAACGAATTCGCTTACGTGATCGCTGTGGAACGGATGATGGGGCAGGAGGTGGCCGAACGGGCCGAATACCTGCGCATCATCATGGGGGAGCTGGCCCGGGTGGTCAACCATGCCCTGGCTATCGGCTTTCAGTTCAACGAGCTGGGGGCCATGATGACGCCCATGCTCTACACATTTGCCGAGCGGGAGCACGTCCTTGACCTGTGGGAAGAGGCCGCCGGCTCGCGGATGATGGTCAACTATTTCCGTTTTGGCGGCGTGGCGCGCGATGTGAGCGACGACTGGCTAAAGCGCTGCCGGATGGTCGTCGAACGCCTGGAGCGCAAGCTCGACGAACTCGACAGGCTCCTGACCGACAACGAGATCTTTATCTCTCGCGCCCGCGGGGTGGGCGCTATGTCGTGGCAGGATATGGTAAACTATGGCGTCAGCGGCATCCAGTTGCGCGCGGCTGGCCTCGCTTACGATATCCGCAAGGTAGAACCCTACTCTATCTATGACTCGTTCGATTTTGAGGTGCCCATCCAAAAAACTGGCGACGTCTATGACCGCTATTTGCAGCGCATGGCCGAGGCGCGCCAGAGTGTCAAGATCCTGAAACAGGCGCTGGATCGGATTCCGACCCGGGGTTCCATTCAGGCTGGCAAAAAGCCCTGGAACCCCAAGGTGCCGGCCGGCGAAGCCTACAGCCGGGTGGAACACCCCAAGGGAGAGATGGGCTTTTACCTGGTCAGCGACGGGGGCACCAACCCTTACCGCTATCACATGCGCTCGCCCTCCTTTGCCAACCTGGGGGCGTTTGAGGCCCAGTCGGTCGGGCATCTGCTGGCCGATGCCATCGTTATCCTGGGGAGCATTGACATCACGATGGGGGAGGTGGACCGCTAATGTATGGATGGGGACTGATCAAAGGTCTGGCCGTCACGATGCGGCACTTTGTCACGTCGTTTACCTACGACCGCAAGCCGTGGGAGCCGCGTTATAGCAAAGAGTGGCTGGACAAACACCAGGCCATCGATGGCAAAGGCATCTTTACCATCCAGTATCCGGAGCAGCAGCGCAAGATCACCGAGACCTTTCGGTTCCACCCGATGCTGATCTATGAGGAAACACCCGATCAGCCCCGGTGCACGGCCTGCGGGATCTGCGCGCGGGTCTGCCCCACCCAGTGCATCTGGATTCAGCGGGCGACCGACGACAAGGGACGGCCCAGGGCGCAACCGGCAGGGTTCTGGATCGACCAGACCATCTGCATGTCCTGTGGCTATTGCACTGAATTCTGCCCTTTTGACGCGATCAAGATGGACCAGGACCACGAAACCGTCCACACCGACCGGGACAAGGGCATGTTCCTGGATATGCCGCGACTTTTGCATCCCGTCGAGTACTATGCCCAGTTGCATCCCACCGACTATGCCCGCGAGGAAGCAGCACGTCAGGCCAAAGAAGAGGCCAAGCGCAAGGCCGCCGAGGCCAAGGCAGCCCCTGCCGCCGAGGAAAAGTCCAAGCCGGCGCCGCCTGCCAAGCCCGTCGCCAAGGAAAAGGCAGAGGCTGCGCCTCCTCCTTCGGCAGAACCTGCTGCCCAAGAGAAGGGAGAGGGCACGACACGGGCTCCCGCACAGCCCGTCGTCGAGGCCAAAGACCTGACCCCTCAGGTTCCGGCCGAGGCGACCCCTCCCACTCAGCCCGACAACTTGGAGATCATTGAGGGCATCGGCCCCAAGTTTGCCAGTGTCCTCCGCGCAGCAGGCATCACCACTTTTGCCAAATTGGCCGATACGGACGAAGAACGAATCCGGCAGATCCTACAGGAAGCCAGCCCCAACCTATTGAGGTTGGCCAGAACCAGCACCTGGGCGCAACAGGCGCGCATGGCGGCCAATGGCGAATGGGAGGCTCTTGAGCGATGGCAGGCAGAGCTTAAAGGAGGGGAAGACAAGTAGTTTGCCGCAGTACTACTCAAATGTCCAAGAACCAGGGAGCTTGACACCGATCTCAAGTCGAGTCGATCTGCACAGCCATACCACTGCGTCGGATGGTGGACTCTCGCCCACAGAACTCGTCGCCCGGGCAGCTCGCCTGGGCGTTGAGGTATTGGCCATCACCGATCACGACACCACCGAGGGATTGGCCGAGGCTCAAGAAGCCGCCCTCCGACATCAGATTACGCTTGTACCCGGAGTGGAGATCAGTACGGTCTGCGGTCGGGAGGAGATTCACCTTCTCGGCTTTTTTGTGGACCCGGAGTGCAGCGAACTTCAGTCGCTGCTTTCACGCACACGCGAGGCCCGAAAGGAACGCGCTTTTCGGATGCTCGAGCGGCTATCCAACCTGGGACTGCCTCTGGAATGGCAACGGGTACTCGATCTGTCGGGGGGAGGCTCGATTGGCCGCCCCCACGTGGCGGCGACCATGCTCGAAGCCGGCTATGTGCGCAGCTTTGATGAGGCGTTTTCCCTGTGGATAGGTCGGGGTTGCCCGGCCTATGTCGAGCGTTACAAACTCACCCCCGAGGATGCCATCGATCTGGTGCGCCAAAGCGGGGGAGTGGCGGTGTTGGCCCATCCCTACATCTTTGACCGTAGCCAAGCGATGAAAAAAGGGCTGGATCTCAAGCATTGGTTGCCGCGACTGCGCGAAGCCGGCCTCTGTGGCATCGAAGCCTACTATGCCAACTATTCCAGGCGTACGAGCCGCCGGCTCCTGAGCCTGGCGATCCGCTATGGCTTGCTCGTCACGGGCGGGAGCGATTTTCACGGAGGCCCGTTGGGTGTCGGGCTCGGAGGGGTCGCTGTTCCCTGGGCTGTTTGGGAAGGACTTGAACGGAAACACCGGCTGATGACGTCCAAGCCTGAAAAACAGATCGAGCTGGCCAGTGGTTTGACCCATGGGCTGGCTCTGAGTTAAGAGTGATCATGACAATCAATCCAAGAACCGAACTGCTGTTTCCACCGCGGTTGATTCGCGACCTTCGGAATCTTCGCGGTGAGGCCTGGCGAGAACTGGTCGAGCGCGTGTCTATGCTGCCCGAAACCCACGAAGACACGCTGGCCTTTTGCCTGATGATGATCCGGCTCAATGCCTGCCTGAGTTGCGTCTCGGGGAGTTACCGCTTTATGCGCGGCTGCGAACTCTGTTCCCAGCAGACCATCGCTCGCTATCAGGGCACCGACGAAGAGTTGATCGAGCAATTCCACAAGGCCAAATACGACCTGGCTCACTATTCCGATGGCCAAGACGACTTGGTGCCCGATACCCCGGACGTGGAGATGGTGGAATGAGCCAACTGCGCATCGGCATTATTGGCGGGGGTTACGCCGGCCTGACGGCTGCCTACGAACTCCAGAAAAAGGGATATGCCATCACCGTCCTGGAGAAATACGACGCCTGGGGCGGACAAGCGGCCACCCTGCCCCTTTTGGGAACCCGGATCGAGCATTTCTATCACCACCTTTTTGGAAGCGACGCTCACATTCTGGGCTTGATGGACGAGCTGGGGCTGAGCGATCAACTGCGGTGGATCGAGTCCAAAGTTGGATGGTTCTACGAGGGGCGAATCTCTGATTTCGTCACGCCCATGGACCTGATCCGGTTCCGCCCGCTGAACCTGTTCAACCGCATCAAGCTTGGGTTGATGTACCTCTACCTTCAACGGGTGAACGACTGGCAGCGCCTGGAAACGATCACCGCCCACGACTGGATCATCAAGAATATGGGCCAGGAGATCTATGACAAAGTCTGGGGCCCCCTGCTCAGGGGCAAGTTTGGCGAGATGGCCAACCAGGTGAGCATGACGTGGCTCTGGGGCAAGATCAAGGTGCGGGGTAGTTCTCGCCAGGGGGCCACTGCCACCGAAAAACTGGCCTACCCCATGGGCAGCTTTGAGATCATCACCCAGGCCCTGGTCGACCGGCTGCAAGCCGGAGGCGCCGACATGCGGCTCCATCATGAGGTGACGGGGCTGACCACCGACCCCGACGACCCCCAGCGTGTGACCGGCGTGGTGACGGCCAAAGAGACCCTGCCTTTTGACGCGGTCATTGCCACGGTGCCCGGCTACAATCTGCTCGAGATCGCGCCGCCCTCCCTCGGCGGTGAGTACGCCGAGCGGCTCCGCTCTGTGCGCTATCAGGCCGCGTTGGTGTTGCTCATGGTCAGTAAGCAAAGCCTGAGCCGTATCTATTGGATGAACATTGCCGACCGCAGCATGCCCTTTGTGGCCGTCATTGAGCATACGAATTATGTGCCGCCCAGCGCATATCAGGGCCGGCACCTGCTCTATGTCTCGAATTATCTGGAGCGCGACGATCCCCGCTTTCAGATGAAGGCCGATGAACTTTTTGATCTCTACCTGCCCCATCTTCAGCAGATCAACCCTGCCTTCCAGGCCGATTGGATCGAGAAAAAGATCGTGCTCCGCGCCGAGGCCGGCCAACCGGTCATCACCTGCGGCTATTCCCAGCGCATTCCAGACCATCGCACCCCCTTGCAGGGGCTTTACCTGGCCAACACGCTCCAGATTTACCCCGAGGACCGGGGGACCAACTATAGTGTCCGACTGGGTCAGAACATCAGCCGCCTGGTAGATCAAGACCTTCGGGAACAAGGTTCTGCCACAGGGTAACGCGCAGAATCCTTTGTGCCCTGTTCATGGAATCGTGAAAAGGAGACCAACCCCATGACTCACGTAATTACCGAACTATGCATCCGCGATGGCGCGTGCGCCGAGGTTTGCCCCGTCGAATGCATTGTCCCAGGCCCCGTAGACGAGGGCTGGCCCACCTATTTCATCGATCCCGACACCTGCATCGATTGCGGCGCCTGTGCTCCCGAGTGCCCGGTAGATGCGATTTATCCCGATGATGAGGTTCCCGCCGAATATCAGGAATGGATCGCCAAGAACCGGGCATTTTTTGAGGAAGGTCCTGGCTACAACGCAGCCTAGTTGGTGCAGCACAACCGCTCCAGAGACTCTCAAACAGGCCGCATTTCGAGGGCAACCGCCTGACCTCCAGCAGGCTCAAGGGGATAGATTGCCCATCAGGGCAGCCGGATCGTACCAAGTAACTGGATCTGTGCGATTGGCTGTCTTGATGTTCTTTGGTTCAGAGGGAGACAATTGGTTCGATGCACATAGCACGACAAAACCAGCAAAAGCAATCTGCCAAGCTGGCTCGCTGGGCGCCCGGGCTCTTGCTTGCGGGCCTTGTCCTTTTTCACTCGATCAGCAACTGGATCTGGCTGAGCCGGAATGTGGTGATCCGGGGCTGGGATCGCATCGGCGCTTTGATCAACAGCCTCTACTATCTTCAGACCCTCTCCACAATTAACCTCCAGACGCTGTTCAAGGCCATGGTCCAGGATGAGATCCGCCCGCCCTTGTTCGGGTTCTTGATGTCGCTCATGTACCGGCCCTTTGGCGTGTCGGCTAATGTGGCCATCATGATCAATGTGCTGTACTGGGTCATTCTGCTCGCAGCCACCTATGGCATTGGCGTCCGGCTGCGCGATCGGCGCCTGGGGATGCTGGCGGCGGTTCTGGTGGCCCTGACCCCGTTGGTGTTTGCCATGTCGCGCTACTCTTACTTTGAGTTTTCGGTGGCGGCCTTTACGGCCTTGGGCCTGTACGCGATCCTCGCCTCGGAGCGGTTTGAGAAGCGTTGGGCCTGCCTGCTGATGGGAGTAGCTTTCGGGTTGGGCTTGTTGATCAAGCGCACCTTTCCGGTGTACATCGCTGGCGCGTTGGTGGTGGGTCTCTTCCAGGCCGGGATCCCCCGCCGCCTGGGGCAAGCCCTACGCTCGCGCCCCAAGATCCACGGCCGGGCGCTGCTGCTGGCCCTGGTGGGCGGGCTGGCTCTGTCGGCCCTCTGGTATTTTCCCAATCGCGACGCTGCTGCCGGTTTGCCGGGGGCATCTATCCTTTTTCCGGGATGGTGGTTGTTGGCATCGATCACCCTGTATACCCTGTTGCTCCCACCAAGTCCGCTGAGCAACCTGGCATCCAGCGTCACGGTCACCTTATCCCTTGCTTCAGTTTGGTATCTTCCCTATTCCAATTTTGTGAAGAACATCCTGGAGGTGGGGTGGGGCGTCAACGATCCTCGAGGGCGAGCCGTAGACCTACTGGCCATTTCCACCTACACCAACTATCTCAAGAGCCTGGTCTATGCATTCTCGCCGGTCTTTACTCTGCTCTTGATTCTATGCACCCTCGCTTTGCTTCTCTATGCGCTTTGGAATCGCCGCCGGTTGCTGCCCAAACCCTGGTGGGGCTGGAGCTGGTGGATGCTCCTGGCCAGTGCCTTCCTCAGCTACCTGATCCTGTCTACGTCGATCTATCACGAGCACCGGGCCATCACGCCCGTGTTGCCGATCCTTGCCATCCTCCTGGCCGGTGGGTTGCAGGCGCTGCCCTGGAGACGGTTCCGGATGGCGCTCATAGCGTTGGTCCTCCTGTTTGGCGTCGCCCAATTCTTTGCAGCCTCCTACGAAGAAGGCCGCTGGTTGGTGGCCAAGACCCTTTTGCCCCAGCCTATCTTTGACCAGCGGAGTCTGTTCGCCTGGGGAACCTACCTGGAGACCCCTGATTCGGAGCACAACGATCCCCGCTACGAGATTGCCACTGATGTGCTGGCCCACGTGGAATCGGGCCGACAGCAACAGGGCTTGGATTCGGCCTCGTTGGCGATCATTGCCTATAGCAGCCACGTCAACGTCGGCATGTTCGTCTACGATCAAATGCGCCTCTATCCGGCCCTGACTGTCCAAGATCCGGCGCAGGCCTACCCGGATCGCTCCCTGTACGACAGCGCCTTTGTCTACGATTATGTGCTGGTACTCAAGGGAAAGAATCGGCGGGCCGATGTGCTGGAGGCCGAAAATCTGATTCTGAATGAACAGCGCGCAGCCTTTGAGGAGGCCTTTGGGTTGGAAACTACCTATCCGTTGCCCGACGGCAGCGAGGCCTACCTCTTTCGCAAGTCGCGACCGACCGAATAAGGAAAGGGATAAGCAGTCTCTGGATCCATCCCTTCCTTGCTCGCTGTCGTGCCTGCCCCAAGGAAAAACCAAATGAACAGAGAAAAGGGGAATTTGCACTGGGCCCTGATCGGCATGGTGGCCCTGCTGCTATTGACGACCGCCCTCGTCTGGCACGACTTGGCAGTCCATGAGGTGCTGGGTCGCGACGAAAATCTGACGATCATCAAGGTTCACCAACCTGACCTCAAAGCGCTTCTTGCTGCTTCCCGGGTCAAGGCTTCGGGCGATCCAACCGCCATGCCCCCTCTCTATTTTTTCGCCCAGTATTTCTTCTGGCCCCTGGTGCAACGAAACACGTTTATGCTCCGTTTCCTGTCGTCGGTAGCCGCCATCTTGACCGTGGTGTTCACCTACAAACTGGCAAGCGTGCTCTTGGCCTCGGGGCGGTTCGCCTCGACCGCGCGGACTGTGGGACTAGTCGCTGGGTTGCTCACCATCCTGTTGACGATTACTGTCCGTTACGCACAGATCGCACGCCCTTATACCTTTCTGACCCTATTCTCTATGGCCTCCGCCTACTTTGTGATCCAAGCCCAGAAGAGCAACCGACCCGCTCACTGGGCTGGGTTTGTGTGCGCCTCTACGTTGAATATCTATAACCATTACGTTGGACTTTTCGTCTTGGCTGCCGAAGGGCTGTTTATCGGCGTCTTCTGGCTGATCGACCTGTTTGCGGTCTTGCGAAGACAGCGTTCGCCCCGTATCTTGATAGGGCCGGTGCTCGGCTTCCTGATGGTCGGCCTCCTATCCTTGCCTAGCTTGATGCGGTTGATCCAGATCCCGGAGGTAGGCACTCGTGGCCAACCACAAGTCGAGCTGACTGTGGCCTTTTTCCACCGGCTATTGTACAAGCTCGGTCTGGTCACCCCCTGGCTCAGAGGACTCGTCCTGGGATTGATGGCCGTCGGCCTACTGGCTGCAGCGCGGCTTCGACAATGGAAGGTCATCCTGCTCAGCGCACTCTGGATGGCCGTTCCGCTGCTGGCCCTCTCTGTGCTTAGAACGCCCAGACCCTTCGCAGAGCGGTATCTCATTTTTCTCCCACCTGTTGCCTTTTTGCTGGTTGGTATGGGAGTGGTCGCTTTGGGCATCCTGTTGAGCCAGATGGCTCCCTCCAGGCGCCGTCCGGCGGTCCAGTGGGCGGTGGACGGGCTGTTATCCGCCATCCTTGTTCTTTCCTTGGTCCCCTCCCTGCGAAGCTACTACCAGGCGAACCGAGCTGTGGATCGCCTCGATCTCACGCTCCAGATCGTGGAGACCAGTGCTCAACCGGGGGACCTCATCCTCGTCTCGTCCCGATTCTTTGTTCGTCCCCTCAAAGCCAATGGTGCTCAAACCCTCTACCTAGCCGATGACCTGACACCTGCCGAGTTTCAGACGCTCCTCGCTGACTATCAGCGGATATGGGTGCTATACACTTCCTACCTGCCCTCCCAAGAACTCCAGGAGCCGATGGACCAATGGATCCAGACCAGGTTCGACCATTTTGTGCGGGTACCGATCAAGGCCATAACTGCTCTGGCCCTGTACCACAATCCCCAAATCGCTGCCGAGGCTCGCTGGAAGAACGCCATCCCGATTCTGGAGCAGTTGGCCGAAGTATCTGTCGGCAATCAGGAGGCCTGGCTGCGCTATGATGCGTTGGCGGCAGCCCATGACTCGCTGAGCCGGGTCTATGCCCAGAGGGGAGACTCGATCCGCGCAAAGGAACACCGGGATCAGGCCAAGGAAATTCGAGCCACTGCTCCCAAACCTTGAAAGACCTTGTCCAAAGTCTAGCAGCGGACCGATGGTCACAACACCACGGCGTTGCTGAATCTGGCAGGGCTCTGTTAAGCTCAGCCTGGGGACTAGCCATGGTAGGGCTATGCCAAGGCACACAAAAGCCCTTGCCAATATGGCAAGGGCCTTTTACCACATAGTCTGGTGGGCGAAACAGGGCTCGAACCTGTGACCTCTTCCTTGTAAGGGAAGCGCTCTTCCGACTGAGCTATTCGCCCATAGCGAGGGGATTATACCCGGAAAAGCCGAGCCTGTCAATTGACACAGGCTGTGTTCCATGCTATCCTCGAAAGGCGCGGAGGCTAGCGAAGGGTCAGGTACACGGCAGTGGCCATCACCGAAAGGGTGATGAGCAGCAACCACCCGTTAGCCCGCAGGGCCTGGCCCCACCCCGATTCCGCGGGCAGAGGGTCGTGGGGGGGTGCGCTTTTCTCCTGGCCCAACAGCATTTGTAGCCATACCGCCACCGACGCGGGACGATCCTTGGGATGCAGCGCCAGGGCCGCCAACACAGCCGATTCGACCTGAGGCGAGATGGACGGATTGATCTGCCGGGGCGGCGCCAGCGCCTCGGGGTTCAGGAACCGGTCTTGGGCACTGGTGGGCTGGCGACCGGTGAGCAAGTGATAGACGGTGGCCCCCAGGCTGTAGAGATCGCTTTGAGGACCCGTGTGTCCCAGGTCCCCGGCATACTGCTCGATGGGCGTATAGGGCAAGGACCCCACGCCCCGCAGGCCGGTGAGGGTCTTGGGATCTTCCGGGTCCATAGGCTTGACCAGGCCGAAATCCACCAGCTTGATGCGCCCATCGGGTGTCAGTTTGATGTTGCCCGGTTTGATGTCGCGGTGGAGCACCGGTGGCTTTTGGTTGTGGAGATAGGTCAGCGCATCGCACAACTGGGTCATCCAGTCGATCACCTGTCGTTCTTTGAGGAACTGGCTCTCGCGCTGCGTTTGTTGCACCATCTGGTGCAGATCGGGGCCGGGGACATAGTCCATGACCAGGTAGTCGCGCCTCATGCCGCCCGAGACGGAACCTGGAGCTGAATCGTCGCCGGTGGAGGGCGGGTCTATGGTAAAAAAGTCGGACACCTTGGGCAGGTTGGGGTGATCCAGGCGGGCCAGGGTGCTTGCTTCGCGGAGGAACTGCTCGCGAGCTTGCTCCAGCGCATCGGCTGTCATACCCGGTGGGGGAAGGATTTCTTTGACGGCGCACAGTCGGCCGGGCAATCGCCGATCGGTGGCTTTGTAGATCGCCCCCATTCCACCCTGGCCGATGAGGCAAAGAATCTCGTAGCGGTCTCGTAGCACGGCGCCAGCGATCAATTCCTGGTCCATGGATCCTTTCCGGTCAGCGCCCCTGCCTGGGCGCATCGAGCGCGCAGCAGAGGCTGTCGATCATCCTGGGGTGTGTCCCTCGGACGCGCCCGGCATCACTATACCGGTTTCATCGGGTTCTGTCAAGGGGGAGAATTCTGCATGTCAGAACACAAGGAATCAGCCCTTCTTCTATGGTTGGAGGAGGAAGAGATCCAGGGGCGCTGGTCTCTTGCCCAACCAAGCACCACAATCGGACGCTCTGAGGACAATGACATCGTGGTGGACGATCGCTGGGTGTCTCGGCACCACGCGCGCATCCGCGTCGATGGGCCGCAGTACATTGTGGAGGACCTCGGCAGCAAAAACGGGACGCTGGTCAATGGGCAACGCATCGAGGGGCCGCGGGTGCTCGTGGATGGCGATGAGATCCAGATCACGCCGCTGATTGCCCTCACTTTTGTCGATTATGGGGCCACGGCCCCCCTGCCGTCCGAAGCCCAGGCGCCAGCTCTGGTCCTGGATGACGAGGCCCGCCAGGTCTATATCCGGGGGAGACTGCTCTCTCCCCCTCTTTCCCACGCCCAGTTCACCCTGCTGGCCCTGCTGGCAGAGCAACCGGGCCGCGTGTACAGCCGGGATGAGGTCATTGCCGCCGTCTGGCCCGACGACGAGTCCACGGGCATCAGCGACGAGGCCATCGACGCCATGATCCGCCGCATTCGCCTGCGCCTGCGGGAACTCGACCCCACCGAATTCCTGGTCACCGTGCGGGGGTATGGGTTCAAAATCGAGATCGACTAAGCGGCAGGTCGAGGGGCAAGTCCTCGCCCTCAGGAACTGTCCGTGGGGGACTGCTCCCCCAGCGTTTTCTGACAAGCTTTCCAGCCGGGGCACCAGCGGGAAAGTTGAGAATCAGGCACCCCCAGCAGGATTCGAACCTGCGACCGACGGCTTAGAAGGCCGCTGCTCTATCCCCTGAGCTATGGGGGCTCTCCACCGATTTTCTAGTTGCCCGAGCGAGCGGGGCGACGGGTATCTATTCTAGTGCAGGTTGGTCACCTTGTCAAGCCCGCCCTCGGCCAACCACTGGCGAAAGGCTTCCAGATTGGGCAGCACCGCCGCTGAGAGATGCCGGACTACCCAGTTGCTCTCCATCGGCGAGATGGTGACCACCGGCGCCCCGGCCTGATAGGCCTGCCACATTTCGATGGCTGTGCCCATACTGGCTTGGGGCGCGTAGGCGATCAACACGTCGGCCTGACTGACGAGATCGAACAGGGCCAGAAGCGTCTCCTTGGCCTGCTCGTCGTCATAGTCGACGCCGTTGGGATGGAGTTCATTGGGATCCAGCACCTCGACTTCAGGATAGACCTCGAGGACCATCTCGGTGATGCGCCGCCGATAGTCCTGATCGTCGATGTGGCGATCCCGGCGCGACCCTTGCATGATGCCGCCGATAAAGATCTGCATAGACGCTCTTCTCCCCCCGCTAGTGTCGATAGGGGAGGAACTCGGAGCCGAGCAATTCGCGGGTGATGATCAGGCGCATAATATTCATAGTGCCCTCAGCGCCAATGGAATAGGAGCGGATGCCGCGGATACTCATCTCGACCGGGCACTCTTTGGTGTAGGCCATGGCGCCAAACCAATCGGCCACCTCGTTCATGATCCCAAAGCCCACCTGGGGCGCCTGCAGTTTGGCCACCGCCGCCGCCAGGGCAATATCCGAATGGCTCTTGGTCCCGCTGCCATACTTCTGATCCATGATCCAGGCCGCCTTGTAGACCAGCAGGCGGGTGCTCTCCAGGTTGGTATAGTGGTTGGCCAAAGGAAACGAGATGCCCTCGTAGCTGGCCAGTGGGCGCCCAAAGGCGTGCCGCTGCTTGATGTGGTCGATGCCCAGGTCCAGCACCGCCTCGGCTGCGCCCACGCACGAGGCCCCGATCAGTACCCGCGCTGCCGAAAAGCCCTCCATGGCGTGGTAGAACCCCCGGTTCACCTCACCCACCACGTGGGCCGCGGGCAGTTGGACGTCCTCCAGCGCAAAGCCGCCGGTCGATATGCCCATGCGCCCCATGTCCTCGAAAAAGGTCGGCGTGATGCCCGGCGTATCCTTGAGGGGAAGGGCAAAGAACGTAAAGGCCTTGTGCTCGGCAGCAGGGTCGGGATTGGTGCGGGCCAGTAGCAGGTGAACGCCGCCCATCTCCAGCGACTCGCGCACCCCGCTGATGTACATCTTTTCGCCGTTCAGGAGCCAGCCCTCTCCCCCCTTGACCGCTTTGGTCCGGCATGCCCCCAGGATGTCCGAGCCTCCCTCCGGCTCGGTGGTGGCGATGCCCAAAAAGGCCTCGCCGCGGGTGACTTTGGGCAGCACCTGAGCCTTGAGTTCGGGCGAGCCATATTGATCAAAGATGAATCCCCAGGCCGCTTCCACCAGGTACAGCACCGGCACCGCCAGGCTGATATCGGCTCGGCCCAGTTCCTCGGCAGCGATGGCGGCCATGGTCCAATCCATGCCCGCGCCGCCATATTCCTCTGACGTCACCGGCGCCAGCAGTCCCAACCGGCCCATGCCCTGGATGATCTCGCGTGGGATGCGTTCCGTCGTGTCGATCTCGCGAACGCGAGGGGCAATCTCTTTTTGGGCAAATTCGCGAACCGCGTTCCGCCACAGTTTCTGTTCTTCGTTCAGTTCGAAATCCATCGCACTCTCCTT
>CAYVLO010000021.1:0-3451 GCA_964452125.1 uncultured Anaerolineaceae bacterium
AAATTGACGCGGACAACCTGATCTTTTCGTACGACGACGCCAAGATCGCCCAACTTGAGCAAACCCGCCAACCCATTATTATTGACGATGTACAGGCCGACGAACGATGGCTGCCCATACCCGGCGCGGACTATATTCGCGCCTGGATTGGCGCGCCCCTGTTGGTCCAAAACCGGATGATCGGAACGTTCAATTTGGACAAGCGGCAAGCCGGCGCCTTTACAGCAAGGGACGCGCAACTGGTCATGGCTTTTGCCAACCAGGCCGCAGCCACCCTCGAGAACGCCCGGTTGTATCAGCAAGTCAGCCGTCACCTGGAAGAGGTCTCACTTCTGCACAGGGTCGCCTTGGCAGCCACCTCCTCCCTCGATTTTGGCCAGGTTCTGCGCCGTTGCGTCAAGGCCCTCATGGGGATACGCAACATCGAGCATGTTCACGTTCTACTCGTAGACGAAGCCAAGGGCGACCTATGGCTACATCCCAGCGTGGCCGATCTATTCTCCCCAAGGGGTGGGTTTCGTATTCCCCTGGGCAAAGGGATTATGGGCTGGGTGGCGCAGACGGGCCAACCGTTACGCGTCGACGACGTGCGCCACGAACCCCGCTACCTCCCCGGATATCCGGACACCCTCAGCGAAATGACGATCCCCCTCCAGGTGGGAGGCCGGGTGTCGGGCGTGCTCGATGTACAGAGCAGCAAGTTGGGCGCCTTTTCGCAGGATGATCTGCGCCTGCTCACCACTCTCGCTAGCCAGCTCAGTACCATCCTCCACAACATTCGGCTTTTCGAAGAAACCCGACAGCGGGTGCGCGAACTCACGTCCCTGACCCAGGTCAGCCAGGCCCTCAACCAGGCCCAAAACCTACAGACCATTTTGGATATTGTGCTCGAAGAGTCAATTCACCTCACCGACAGCACCGAAGGCTCCATTATCCTCATCGACCCGCCCGGCAGCCAGCGTCTCAAGATGGTGGCCGAGCGGGGATTGAGCCCAGAGATCATGGAAGCCTTTAACAACCGTCCCGTATATGCCCACGAAGGCACCTACCGGCGCGTGCTCAGCACTGGGCAGATCGTTGAGGTAAAAGATACCACATCCGATCCAGAATTCCTCACCGACGTCGGGTCCAAAGCCAGCCAGATTACCAATATCCCGCTGATAACCGACCAGGGCGCCATCGGCCTCATTGCCGTGGACCGTCTTCCACCCGACGACTCGACGCGGCGACTGCTCACAGCCCTGGCCAACATGGCTGCCTTGGCCATCGACAAAGAGCAGTTGCACCAGGAAACGGCCAGTCAACTGGCCGAAGCCTCCACCCTGTACACACTGGCCACCCAGATCACCAGTAGCCTCTCGCAATATATGGTATTAAGTTCCATTGTTTCCATCCTGAGGCTTACCCTGGATTGCCGCGCATGCAGCATCTTTTTGATCGAACCCTCTCACGAGTACTTGCGGTTGGAAGCGGCCAGTGGCCCTTCAGTCAGTTGGAAAGGCGTCGCCCGTCTAAAGATCGGTGAAGGCATCAGTGGTCAAGTGATCGAAGAGCGCCAGCCGATCTATGTACCCGATACCACCCTGGAAAAGGATTTCCTTTATTTTGATCCTGACATCCGCTCGCTCTTTGTCGTTCCCTTGATTGTGCGGGACGAGATCGTGGGCACGCTGAGTATCGACTCAACCAAACCCAATGCTTTTGACAACGAACGACGCCTGCTGACCATTGCCGCCGCCCAGGCCGCCGTGGCCATCGAGAACGCCCAACTATATGAAAGCCTCCAACAAAGCTATCAAGATTTGGAAAACGCCTACAACGAGATGCGCGAACTGGACAAGATGAAATCCGAGTTCGTGCAAAATATCTCCCATGAACTGCGCACGCCACTGACCTTCATCAAGGGTTATGTGGAGCTGCTGCAAGACGGCGACATGGGGCCTTTGAATCAGGAACAAGCCAAAGCCTTAGAGATTGTATCGGCCAAGGCCAGCGCCCTGTCTCAGCTCGTGGATGATATCATCTCTTTGCAACAGACAAACCACGAGCGCATTTGTCTGGAGCCGATCTCGCTGGCCCAGACCGGTCACGAGGCGGTGCAGGCAGCCCAGGCCGCGGCAGCGGAGGCCGGGCTTTCCTTGATCGATGAGATCGGCTCAGACCTCTCGCCTGTGCTGGCCGACAAGCAGCGCATTACCCAGGTATTCGACAACTTGCTCGGCAATGCTATCAAGTTTAGCAACTCTGGAGGCACGATCACAGTTCGCATGTACGAAAAAGATGCCGTCATTCACACCGAAGTGCAGGATACGGGCATCGGCATTGCTGAAGATAAACTCGACCGCATCTTTGATCGCTTTTATCAGGTGGATGGGACCACCACGCGCCGGTTTGGCGGCACAGGGTTGGGCCTGGCCATCGCCAAGCAGATTGTCGAGGCTCATGGTGGCCAGGTAGGTGTAGAGAGCACACCCAACCTGGGCAGTCGATTCTACTTTACCATTCCCGTCTCCACAGTCGGATCTCAACTTAAAGGAGGTACTTAGGCACCATGCCCATCCGTTCCTTCCCTGAACTTGTAGAAGCAGCCAAAGCCAAAGGCCCCAAGAGAATTGCCGTCGCAGCAGGGCACCAACAGGAGGTGATGCTGGCAGGCCTGGACGCCGAAGTGGCAGGCCTGGCCGAAGTCACCCTGGTCGGCGATAGCGCTGCCATTGCCAAGATCGCCCGCGATGAGGGGTTTGATATCTCGCGCATGGAAGTGATCCACGCGCCCGATCCCCGTGAAGCCGCCTACCAGGTAATGAAACTGGTCAGCGATGGACACGCAGATGTAGCCATGAAGGGCAAGGTCGAGACCAGCGATTTCTTGCGTTCGGCCCTGAGCAAAGAGCTGGGCCTCCGCACCGGCAAGCTCTTTACCCACGTCGCCGCCTTTCAGATCCCCGAGTTCGACCGGTTGATTTTCATCAGCGATGCGGGCGTCGTCGTGGCGCCCGATCTGGAACAAAAAGTCCAGATCGTACAAAATGCGATCTGTGTGGCCCATGGGTTGGGGATCGAACTGCCCCGCGTGGCCGTCCTGGCTGCCACCGAGACCGTCAACCCCAAGATCCCTACCACCCTGGATGCGGCCAACCTTTCCAAAATGGCCGATCGAGGTCAGATCCGGGGTGGATTGGTGGACGGCCCCCTGGCTTTGGACAACGCCATCTCGCCCGAATCCGCTCGCATCAAGGGCATCCGCAGCGAAGTGGCGGGCCGGGCCGATATCCTCATCGCGCCGGATATCGAGGCCGGGAATGTATTGGCCAAAGCCATCACCTATTTTGCCCAGGGAGAGATGGCCGGCGTCGTGGTGGGCGCTCGCTGCCCCCTGATCTTGCCCTCTCGGTCGGATACACGCCAGGCCAAGCTGGTGTCCCTGGCATTGGGAGTGATGCTAAGCTAA
>CAYVLO010000021.1:3461-15901 GCA_964452125.1 uncultured Anaerolineaceae bacterium
GAGGAATCACGCCGGGATCACGATCTTTGTGGGCAGATTTGGCAGCGGCAAGACCGAAACCGCGCTGAACTATGCCCTGGCTCTGGCGCGCGACAGGCAAAACGACTCGGAGCAAGCCCTAGCCAACTCGGATCCACCGGCCAATCCGGCGTTGCTCATCGATCTGGACATCGTCACCCCCTACTTTCGCAGCCGCGAAACGGCTGCTGCTCTGAGCAAGCAGGGAGTGGAAGTGATTGCACCGTCGATTGTGGGCCAGCATCTGGATACGCCCGCCATCACCCCCCAGATCCTGGGCGCCATCGAACAGATGGAGCGTCCGGTGGTGTTGGACGTGGGAGGCGACCGCCAAGGCGCTCGCGCCCTGGGCCAGTTCAGCGGCGCGATCCGGCGTAGGGGGTATGTCATGCACTTTGTGGTCAACCCCTACCGTCCGTTCACCAACACGGTGCAAGGACTATCCAACTCGATCTCGGAAGTTGAGGCCAGCGCTCGCCTGCGCGTTGATAGCCTGGTGAGCAACCCCAATCTTATGGACGAGACGACGATCGATCAACTGGTCGATGGCGCTGCCCTGGTGGAAGAATTGGCAAAAGAGATCGGGCTGCCCATTGCCTTTGTCTGTGTCGATCAACGCTGGGCCGGAACGCCGGAACTGGAGCGAATAGTCCAGCCCACGCTAGTATTGAAACGTCATTTTGTCATGCCCTGGTAGAGTTCAAGCAGGCCGAAAGGCCCTTTGAGGAGAAATGATGACCATTCGAACCTTTGCTCAGTTATTGGAGGCAGCCTTACAGCGCGGCCCTCGGCGGGTGGCCATCGTCGGCGCAGGGCAAGAACAAACCCTGCATGCCGTTCGGATGGCGCGCCACCTGGGCCTGGCTGATTGCATCCTGATCGATGACCCCCACCGCCTGCAAACGGTGGCCCGGCAGGAAGGTATCGACATCGGGAACCTGGAAACCATCAACGAGCCAGACATGGTGCAGGCGGCCTACAAGGCCGTCGAGATGATTCACAAGGAAGAGGTCGATCTGCTCATGAACGGGCGGGCGCTCCCTGTGGAACTGATGCAAGCAGCGTTGGATCGGGCCAAGGGTCTGCGCATCGGCAAGCTGATCACCGATGTCAGCGTCTTTGAGATCCCCGATTTTGACCGGCTCATCTTTGTCAGCGATGTGGCCATGATCGTCTCGCCCACCCTGGCGCAAAAAGTGGCCATTGTCCAAAACGCCATCGACACGGCCATCGAGTTGGGCGTCGAAAAGCCCCGGGTGGCCATCCTGGCCGCCACCGAAATGGTCAACCCCGAAATGCCATCCAACATGGACGCGGCCAACCTATCCAAAATGGCCGAGCGGGGACAGATCCACGGGGGGTATGTGGATGGACCTCTGGCCATGGACAATGCCATCTCGCTCAAGGCAGCCAAGATGAAAGGCATCTCGGGTGAAGTGGCCGGCCGGGCCGATATCCTGATCACGCCCGATGTCGAATCGGGCAACATCCTGGCCAAAGCCATTGCCTACTTTGCCCAGGGCCACATGGCGGCCGTGGTGGTGGGCGCCGCCTGCCCCATTATCATGCCGTCCCGTTCCGATCCACCCGAGCAAAAGATGCTCTCGATGGCACTGGGAGTCTATCTATCCAAATAGCCATCGGTCGCAAAGCATGGTGCCAAAGGAGGTAACCAACCATGAGCTATATTGTCATCGACCAGGATCGATGCAAGGGCTGCGAACTGTGCACCACCGTCTGCCCTCAAGGCGATCTGGTGCAGATGGCCTCAACCTTCAATGCCAAGGGCTATCGGCCCTCGACCTTTGTCGATCCCGACGAGAACTGCATCGGATGTACGTTCTGCGCCATGATGTGCCCGGATATGGTCATCACCGTCTACCGGACCCCGCGCAAAAAACAGGGCGCCCAAACCGAGTGAGACCATGAAACCCTATCAACCAATCGGATACGAACCGGTTATTGCGTGTCCAATGGAAAGGATGGGCTGATGAAAGTCTTGATGAAAGGCAACGAAGCCATAGCCGAAGCCGCCATACGCGCTGGCTGTGAGGCCTACTTTGGCTATCCCATTACGCCCCAAACTGAGGTGCTCGAGTACATGTCGCGCCGGATGCCCGAACTGGGCCGCGTCTTTGTCCAGGCGGAGAGCGAGCTGGGGGCGGTCAACATGCTCTACGGCGCAGCCTGCACCGGCGCTCGGGCCATGACCACGACGTCGAGCCCGGGATACAGCCTGATGCAAGAGGGCATTTCGTACATCACCATGTCCTTTGTACCCTGCGTGATCGTCAACGTCATGCGCGGCGGACCGGGCTTGGGCAATATCCAACCAGCCCAGGCTGACTATTTCCAGATGACCAAAGGTGGAGGCCACGGCGATTATCATCTGCTGGCGTTGGCCCCGTCGACGGTCCAGGAAACGGTGGACCTGATCGTCGAGGCCTTTGACCTGGCGGAAAAATATCTACAACCCGTGACCATCATTGCCGACGGTCTCATCGGCCAGATCATGGAACCCGTGGCCTTCCCCGAGATGGTGGAGCCGAAACGCAAACCCCATCCCTGGGCCTTGACCGGGGCCAAAGGACGCAAGAAAAACATCATCACCTCCCTCTATTTGGGTGCGGCCAATCTGGAACAGGCCAACCTCAAGCTCCAGGCTACCATCCAGCAGATCCGTGAGAACGAGGTTCGCTACGCCGAATACATGATGGAGGGGGCCGAGATCATCGTTGTGGCCTATGGCACGGCTGGCCGCATTGTCCAAACCGCCGTCACACAAGCGCGCGCCGAAGGCATCGCGGCAGGCCTGTTTCGCCCGATCTCGATGTTCCCCTTTCCCAGCGAGCGCCTCGAAGCCGTTGCCCGACAGGCGCGTCAGATCTTGGTGGTCGAACTGAGCGCAGGCCAAATGATCGAGGACGTTCAACTTGCCACCCGGCAACGAGTGCCGATCTCTTTCTACGGCAAGATGGGCGGCATTGTTCCCTTGCCCGAGGAGGTCTTGGACGAGATCAGAAAGCTGGCCTGAGGCCAAGGAGTTGACAATGAGTCAAGAAGCGGAATTGGTTTTCAGCCGTCCCGAGGCTCTGGCTGACGTCGTCACCCACTATTGCCCGGGATGTATCCACGGCATCGTCCACCGGCTGATTGCCGAAGTGATCGACGAACTGGGCATCCGCGAACGGGCAGTGGGCGTTGCCCCGGTGGGCTGCTCGGTGCTGGCCTACGACTATTTCGAGTGCGACTTTACAGAAGCAGCGCATGGCCGCGCGCCGGCTATGGCCACCGGGATCAAACGTACCAACCCCGACTTGATCGTGTTCACCTACCAGGGCGACGGAGATCTGGCGTCCATCGGCACCAATGAGCTGATTCACGCCGTGGCGCGGGGCGAGAACATCACCACCATCTTTATCAACAATGCCGTCTATGGCATGACGGGCGGCCAGATGGCGCCCACCACTCTGCCCGGCATGGTGACCACCTCGTCGCCCTATGGGCGCGACGTGAAACGCCAGGGCTTTCCGATCCGGGTGTGCGAGCTGATCTCCCAACTGGATGGGGCAGCCTACGTCGTTCGCCGATCTGCCTACAAACCCGCCGAAATCCGCAAGCTGCGTAAGGCCATCAAGACCGCCTTCCAGGTGCAGATGGCAGGCCTCGGTTTTTCATTGGTTGAAGTGGTCTCCAACTGTCCCACCAACTGGGGCATGTCGCCGAAAGAATCGCTCAAGTTCGTCGAAGAACGAATGATCGCCTACTATCCTCTCGGCGACTATCGCGTGGCCGACGAAGTCAAGAGCCTGACGTGAGCCTGGGGGTTCGTCATCGGGGGGCATTGGCCCCCCTGTAAGGAGAGTGACATGCTGGAGGAAATCATCGTCTCGGGGTTTGGAGGGCAGGGCGCCCTCTTTGCCGGTCAACTGCTCACCTACACGGGCATGGATGAGGGCTGGCACGTGACCTGGATCCCTTCCTACGGGCCCGAGATGAGGGGCGGGACTGCCCACTGCATTGTGATTCTGTCCGATGTCGAGATCGGGTCGCCCGTCATCCGGGAACCCAGCATCTGCCTCGTCATGAACCCACCTTCTATGGACAAATACGAGCCCCTGGTCAAACCAGGCGGCTTGCTGGTGGCCAACACGACGCTGATCCGCACCCGATCGGAACGGACCGACATCGACGTGGTCTATATTCCGGCCAACGAACTTGCCGCCGAACTGGGCAATGAGAAAATGGCCAATGTTGTATTGCTGGGCGCCATGCTGGGAACGCGAGAGATCCTGCCCATCGAGAGCGTCAAACGCACCATGGATCTGCACATTCCCCAGCGCCGCAAACAGATCATCGAACCCAACAAGCGGGCGCTGGACCGGGGCGTCCAGTTCGTCCGGGGATGAACCCGGGATCGCGCTTTGGGTGGGCAGGTCTTTGCTGCTCGCCCAGTGCCCGCTCGTTTCTATCCCACGAAACCAGGAGTTCCCATGCGTTTTGGCAGCGTAACGTTACAGTTTATCTCAGACGGCGTCTATCACGACGACGCCGGCGGATTCTTTGGGCTGGTGCCCAAAACCCTGTGGCAAGACATCATTCAGCCCGACGACCAGAACCGCATCCCCTTTCACCTGCGCTGCCTGCTGATCGAAACGCAGACCCAGCGCATCCTGGTCGACACGGGCTATGGCGACAAACTCACCGACAAGGAACGCTCGTTCCTCAACATCCAGGGGGAAAGAAGGCTGCTGACCAGCCTGGAGCAATTGGGCATCGGACCCGAAGGGATCGATCTGGTTGTCAATACCCACCTGCATGGCGATCACTGCGGGGGCAATACCCAACGCCTGGGCAACGACCAGGTGGTGCCCACCTTTCCAAAGGCCACCTACTGCGTCCAGCGACTGGAATTGGCCGACGCCCTCTTTCCCAACGAGCGAACCCGGGCCACCTACCACCGAGAGAACATTCAACCCCTGGAACAGGCTGGGCAACTGCGGGTGTTGTGGGGCGATACCCGCCTGACCGATGAGGTCCGCGCCCTGGTCACGCCAGGCCACACCCGTTCTCACCAATGCGTCGCAGTCGAAAGCGAGGGCCAGACCGCCCTGTTTATGGGCGATACGGCCTCTTGGCCCCTCCACCTGGAGCGACTGGCCTGGGTGCCCGCTTACGATGTAGAGCCAATGGTCAGCATCGAGACCAAAAGAAAACTGGCCCGCTGGGCCAGTGAACAGGGCGTGCTGCTGATCTTTGAGCACCACCCTGAAATTATAGCCGGGTACCTGTATGCCACAGAGCGGCCCGACCGTTTTCGCTTCGAGCCAGTTGAGGTCGACGTGTAGGTCAACCCGTCCGCCATTCCGTTACGCCATCAAGAGCCAGGATTCGTGACCATTCTGGCTCTTTTTGTGGACGACCGAGGAAGTCAGGCGCGATCTTCCCACTCGCGTATGGCGTTGCGGATCACCTCCTGGGCCGTCCGATTGGGTATCTCGTCGACCGAGGCATACTCCTGACCCTCAAAGACAAAGGCCACCCGCTTGTCCAACCCCGTCTGGACGTGAAGGCCGCCTGGAACCAGTGCGGGGTTCGCCCGCAGTTGCCCCTGGACGATCTCTTCGATATCCTGCACAAACCCGTGAGCGCCCTCGGACAAATTCGGCTTGGGCTGCAAGGACTGCTGGATAGAGCGGATCATCGAAGGCTTTTGCACGCTCTGTGGGCTCTGCCCCATCTCGGCAAGATAGGCGAGAAAGCGCTCTTCCAGCTCGGGCGCGGCGCCAGGCGCCATGGTGGGCCTTGAATCAGCAGCCAACGTGCTTTGGGCTTGGGCCTTGGCAGCCTGGCTACCGGCACGCAGATCCTCTCGCCAGGTGGCCGTTTTATCCATAGGGGCCAGCGAAGAGGGTTGCGCCTTGAGCACACCCACAAATTGGATCAGGTCCATTGCCAGGCTGACGATCTTGCGCTTGAGATCGGGGTCAGCCACATCGGCCATCGTCGAATACACGCCGCCGTCGATCTCCACCCGGATCGACCCGCCCTTCGGATCGCGAAACAGGCTGAGCGCTGGATGGATGCCGGTGAGAGAGGGATTCGGATCGATTTCGGAGGGCATCGCCTTCTCCTGCGCCGGTTGGGATTTCGGTCGCAGCGCCGCCTGCCGGGTTCGCCGCTGCGCCGTGGTGATATAGATCACCAGGCCCAGCAGCACCAGCAGAGTCAGACCGACAAACAGAAACATCAACAGCTCCAACTGCCCCAGTTTAATCGCTTGCATCAGCTTCCTCCCCGAAAAGGAAAGGCGTCTGCTGCCAGACCCTCAGAGAAGACTGCGTAACAACAGGCTTCTACGCCTGGCAGCGGGGACAATAGTGGGTCGATCTTCCACCGACGACGATTCGTTCGATGGCGGCGCCGCAGACGGCGCATGGCTCGCCGGTGCGGCCATAGACGGCGATCCGAGTCTGATAGGAACCGGGCTGGCCTGTGGCATCCACATACCCCCGATCCTCCAGCGTGGTTCCGCGCCCATCGACGGCCCGGCTCAGCACCCCACGAATGGCATGATACAGCCGGGCTTGCTCCTCGGCCGTCAGGCTGTTGGCCTTCCGCAGCGGGTGCAGGCCCGCGGCAAAGAGGGATTCGTCGGCATAGATGTTGCCCAGGCCCGCCAGAAACGTCTGGTTCAAAAGGAGCGCTTTGAGGCGGCCCGAACGCCGCGCCAGCAGAGCGGCAAAGCCCTCCAAAGTCAGATCCTCAGCCAGGGGCTCTGGGCCGAGAATGCCTGTGACCTGGTCCATCTCTTGGACCAGATACACGCGCCCGAACTTGCGCACATCCCGAAAGCGGAGCTGAAAGCCATCGTCCAGATCGAACAGGGTGTGGGTGTGGCCGTCCACAGGGTCACCGGCAGGCTCCACTGACAAACGCCCACTCATCTTGAGGTGGATCAGCAAACAGCCTCGATCCAGGCCCATGACCACGTATTTTCCCCGCCGGCCCACCGATCGGATCTCCCGCCCGACGAGTTCCTGGGCGAATCGCTCCGCTTCGGGCTGGACCACGGTGCGCGGCCAGCGGATATGGACGGCCGTGAATCGCCGCCCCACCAGCAGCTCACTCAACCCCCGAGCTACGGTTTCGACCTCTGGAAGCTCTGGCAAAACCGTCCTCCCCAGCCCACTAACGTCTCCAGGGCCTACCTGCGTACCCCGTCGAGTGCTCCACGGAGGTTCACCCAGGGAACCGTACACTCGATCTGGTTGAAGGCTCGACAGCTCCCCGGCACATCCGCTGGCACTGCGACGCCGAACGATTCGAGCGCCCGCTGCACGTGACACAGAGGCAGCCCCATGACGCTCAGCCAGCATCCCTCCACCCGCTCGACCGGCTTGAAACCGGCGTGTTGGATGCCATAGGCGCCCGCCTTGTCCATGGGATCGCCGCCGTCTACGTAGCGCTCGATCTCGGCATCGCTGTAGGCGCGCATCCAGACCTGGCTTTCGGCCAACTCGTACACCAACCGGTCCGTGGCGGGGTGCCACACACTCACCCCGCTGTACACCAGATGGGCCCGGCCCCGCAGGTCCTGCAACATCCGAACCGCATCGATCGGATCCACTGGTTTTCCCAGCACCCGACCATCGAGCACGACGATCGTATCGGCGGCTACCACCAGTTCGTCATGACGCACGTCGGACGCAGCTCGGACCTTGGCCTGGCTCACACGGGCCACCAGTTCGCTGGGCGATTCGCCAGCCAGCGTTTGTTCGTCCACACCGGCGGCTTTGATCACAAAAGGCAAACCCAACAGCGACAAGAGCTGCCTGCGCCGAGGTGAACCCGAAGCCAGGATCAATCGCCGGATGCGCAGATCAGGTCCCACTGACCGCCTCCAACTGCTGCCGGATGGCAGCCGCGATTCCATCCAGAGCGCCCCGAGCGGGAAGGGCGCCGTAATCCGGGCCGAAACGGAAGCCAAAGCCATCCCCCCGAAAGCGCGGCAGCACATGCAGGTGGACGTGAAAGACTTCTTGCCCGGCGACGGCCCCATCGGCCAGAAACAGGTTCACCCCCTCACAAGGCAGGGAGGTCTGGCGCAAAGCCTGCGCCAGGCGCATGGCCACCTGGAACATCTGGCCACCCAGTTCGGGCTGTAGCTCGGCCACGCAAGCCGCGTGAGTACGAGGGATCACGAGCAGATGGCCTGGGTTGACGGGCCGGATGTCCACAAAGGCCATGACCTGCTCATCGCTGTAGACGATGCTGGCAGGGGCCGCCCCCCGTACAATGTCGCAGAAGATACATGACGACGTCACAAGCAGAACCTCAGTGATTAGGCTGATAATTGAGTTGATTATAGCATGATTCGGCTGAAAAGCCAAACCGGGAATTGCCGACCATAACTTGGTCTACTCCTTGAAGTGTGATATAGTAAGCAACCATCCGCACCTGACCGAATGGATTCGCCAAGACACAGGAGTTCCCATGAGCTCATTGAATCGCTTTCGAATCAATCGCCCCCGGGTCACCCACGAAACCATTGACGGCGAGTCGGTCATGATCGACTTTGACACCGGCAACTACTACAGCCTTAACCCAGTCGGCAGTGCCATCTGGGATCTGGTCGACGCGGGCGCCTGCACAAAGTAGATCTGGCACGCCCTCTTTCACTTTTGCTACGAACAGGCCGACGACGACTTTTGGCAGGCTGCGCAGCCCTTTACCCTGGAAGACGTAACAACCCAGCTCCTGGACCCTGCCGATCAACTGCTGCACCTGTGCACGCACGGCGCGCGATGGAGTCCCCTGGGCCAGGTGCAGTGGCTAGCCGATGCCACCCTGGTCATCCGGGAATGCGGCGACGAACTGGACTGGGATCGATTGTTCGAACAGACCGAGAAACGACGACTGCTCCTCCCCGTGCGCGAAACCCTCCTGTACGTAAAAGAGGCGCTGCACGCCCCCGTGCCCGACGCACTCCTCCAGAAAATGAAACATGCGCCCGTGTCAAGACTCGAGCGCATGGAGTTTCGAACCTACACAAATCCCCCGGATGGGTTCCTGGGCTGGCTGCCCCTATTCTGGTTTTATTATCTGCGCACTGCTCAGAGCCCCAGCGATGGCCGCCTCCGCGCCCGATTTCTCGGGTTTCCCCGCTACCTGCAAAGACGATGGGGGATGGAGCACCTCTGGGATGTGGGCCTGCACGCCCTATCCAAAGGGGTCCAGATCATGCGACGGCCGTTTTCAGCCAAACCGCCCGGCTAAAGGCGGATGAGGGTTTCCCTCTTTTGGCCAGCGCGCAGATAGTCGACCGAAACCTCCAGGCCTTGGGGCCACTCGGCCACCAGTCGATGGACATCATCGGCGCGGGTCACCGGCTGGCCCCCAAAGGCAACGATCACATCCCCGGCTACAAGTCCGGCCCGCTGCGCCGCCGATCCGGGGTGCACCCGCCCCACATACGCCCCTGAGGAAGGGATGCCCGGCTTTTTGCGGGCCTGAGAGGCCGCGTCGGCGATGGACGCTCCCAGTCGTGGTTTCCTGGCTTTGAGCAATTGCATCAGGCGCGGCTGATCAAAGCCAACCACCACTTGATCATCCACAGTGATCACGGGCACGCCCTGTTGCCCCGACACCCTCATCATTTCCTTGGCAGCCTGAGGGTCGGCTGCCACGTTCTTTTCCACATAGCGCACACCCTGACGCGAAAGAAACTCTTTCACCTGGTAGCAATAGGGTCAAGTGGGAGTCGTATAGACAATTATGTTCATCATTCTTCCTCAAAAAACAAATGGCGCCTCTACCGTTTGCGAGGCATGAGAATGGCGCCAAAGCGACAGGCCGTCACGCACGAAAAACAGCCAAAACAAATGCTGCCATCGACCTCAGGCAGATCGGTTTCCCCAACCCGGCAAAAGGCATGGGCCAAGCAGGCAGCCACCGGAGCACAGTCCGCACAACGCCGACAGACAGTGGCGTCCACCTGGGGCACGATCTCAGCCCAAAAAGGGCTCCCCTCGGGCACGGATCAAGCCCCCTGAGGGCGCCGGCGCCCGCTCAGCATGGCGCCGTTCCCCTGGATGCTCACCACTCACGCCTCTTCTTCGATCTCGTAGCGGGTCACAATCTGAGCCGTTTTGCCCAACATGATGGCCGCTCCGCAAAACTTTTCGCGGGACAGATCGATGGCCCGCCGCACATCCTTCTCCTTTAACCCCCGCCCCTTGACCCGATACACAAGCTCGATCTGGGTATAGACCTTGGGGTGATCTTCGGCCTGCTCGGCGCTCACCTCGACCTTGAGCCCGGTCACCGGCTTGCGCATGCGGTTCTTGAGGATGTGCATGACGTCCATCGCCGAGCAGCCTGCGGCGCCCAGCAACAGCAGGCGCATCGGGGGGATGCCGGTATCGTGGCCAAAGCCGGGGGCGCCATCCAGAACGATGGCATGGCCCGCCGACTCGGCCACGAACTGCATCTCTTCCACCCAGGTCACTTTGGCGTCGCTCATGGCAACCCCCTACCTCAATCGCCTGCAAGTCCCCTGCCTACAGAGCCTCCATCAACTTGGCCAACAACAGCGGCTCGGGAACCGCCCCTTCCTGATGGACCGTGTCGTTGATCACCGTGCGGGGCACGCCCTGGACCTGATACTTGTTGGCCAGATGGGGAAACTCGATGGCCTCCACCATATCGGCCGTGATCAGGTCGCTCTCCATCGCCAGCTTGTGGGCCAACCGAACCGCCTGGGGGCAGTAAGGGCAGGTGGGGGTGATGAACACCTGCAAGTGAACCGGCTCGGTGATGCCTGCCACCGCCTCGCGGGTCTTGGGCTGCAAGCCCGAATCGCCGACCGACACGTCCACGATATCTTCCACGATGCTGCTGAACTCGTATCCCGACGGAATGCCATAGAAGCGGATGCCATAGTCCACTTCTTGGCCATCCTCTTCGGCTACGATGGCAATGGCGGGGATCTTGTCAATGGCGTACGATTCCGCCACCTGCTTTTCATCGACAAAATCATAGATTCTGGCTGTGATCTTGTCCGACAGCTCGGCAAGCTCTTCCACAATTTGGCGCGTTTCGGTGCAGAACTGGCATTCCTGAGCCTGGGTGAACATGACCAGATGAACCGGTCGAACCAGACCGGACTCGAATTCCTTGCTCAGATGCTCGGCATCCTTCTTTGAAATCAACGACATGTCAAACCTCCTACGTTCGATTAAAAATTGGGGCCTTTTCTGGCCCACAACCCTTTAGATGCAAAAGTGGGGAAAAGGTTTCATGGTCCAAACCCTTTTCCCTACTTTCGAATGCTGAACCCTGACCCGGTCATCACTCCAACCTGAGCACCTTGAACAAGCGTCTCTGCACATCGGCAGGCAACTCGGGCTGGGGTTGGTCGTGGTACAGAGAGACCGTCTTGCGCAGAGTATCGACCAAAATCCGACAATCGGGGCAATCGGCCAGGTGGGCTTCCAATTCGGCGCACACCGCATCATCCAGTTCACCGTCGATATAGTCGGAAAACTGGGAAAGAAGTTGTTTGCAAAGGCTGTGATCGTGCTGGGTTGACACAGTCGCCACTCCTTCCGGCATCAAGCTGCGGCCTGGGAATCCACCACCCGCTCTGCGAAATAGTCCGAGAGCCGATTTCGCAGATGAAGGCGGGCCCGATGTAACCGGTTTTTGACCGCCTGAACCGATATGCCCAACACCTCAGCCGTCTCCATGCCCGACAGTCCTTGCACATCCCTCAGGACAAAGGTCGAGCGCAGCGACTCGGGCAGCTCGGCAATGGCTCGATCCATCTCTTGCCGCGCCTCTGCCGACAGTACCAGATCGTCGGGAACAGTCGACCAGTCCACCAGATGCCGTGACTCCTGGTCTATCGATTCTTCCCTATCGGGCAAGGTCTGTTCCAGGGAAAAGGTCGTCATGGTGCCCTGCTTGCGCAACCGCATGAGACTGGCATTGTAGGCTATGCGGTATAGCCAGGTCGATAACTTGGACCGCCCCTCAAAGCGATCGATGGCCTCAAAGGCGCTGAGAAAGGTCTCCTGCAAAACGTCCTCGGCCTCCTGCTCATCGCCCAGGAGCTTGAGGGCCACTTGATAGATGTTGGCCGAATTCAGCTCGACCATGCGGCGAAAGCTGCCCGGATCGCCCGCCCGCAGGCCTGCGAAAAGTTCGTTTTCGGTCTCAGCCAAAGCGTCGAGTTCCACATTCACTCCTTTAGATGCACCCAGGTCCAAAAGGTTTCACCGCTAGCGCACGGACACGAGTGTAGCAAAAAGAGGGAGACTTGTCAATCTCCCTCTCTTGTCATCCCAGGGCAAACGCATTTGCGGCATCAGTTGGATAATGATACCTGGTTGAGAAGACTCACTTTGGAGTGCGGCAGC
>CAYVLO010000022.1:0-15871 GCA_964452125.1 uncultured Anaerolineaceae bacterium
GGGGTCCATATCTTTCCAGGTGCGTCAAGGGACAATGCAACAGCCCTGCCCGAGCCCGAGGGCCCCATGCGCGGCCAGCATCGGGCTGTTTTAGTCGCCGCAAGCGGTGGTCAGCAGATGGGCGCCCACCGATCCACCGGGCAGGACCTGCGCGGTGGCGCTGTACAACGACCAGATGCCGGCGTCGGGGCCGAGGTTCGGCGAGCGGCCCACGTAGCAGCCGGAGTAATAATGGTCGGTGAGTCGGAAGGCGGATAGGCGATCAGGATCTGGGAGGGACATGGGTCAAGGTTTCCTTTTGGCGCGGAGCTCATCCGGGCCAACCGGGCAGAAACTGTTCGTATCCCACTTTCCTGCCCGGCTCGACGACGATGATGTCCTGGTCCCAGGGGCCGAAGAGCAGCTTGTGCAGCAACCGATTGGAGCCGGGGATCTCTTCCAGGGTCAGGCCAAAAAACTCGGCCTGCATGGCGGCGTATTTGCGGCTGGTCGCCAGGCTGTGGTTGCCGGTGTCGATCAAAGCCAGGCGGGTATAGTTGGCGATGAACCTCTTTTCGATGCGCATGGCCTTTTCCTCGCCATACTTTTCGCACAGCTTGCGGTATTCGGTGTAGGGGTCGTCGCCACATTCGATCCAGCCCTTGGTGAGGAAAAAGGTGCCAGGCGCCAGGCGACATTGGCGGCGGTACTCTTCCTGCGAGCCCAAAAAGAGGGCGATGCAGTCGTCCACGCGGGGGATGACCAGGCGGAAGCGGCGGGAATGGAGGCCGACGGTGCCTTTGCAGCACATGCCGTAGCCGAACAGCAGGGTGTCGACCTCGTCGGCGGTGTGGTCGATTTCTTCTTGGAGGGCCAGATGCAACTTTTCTGGCGTCTGATGCAGGCCAAATTCCAGGAAGGAATACGGCATGCCTTCGGGGAGGAGATGGATCAGCTCTTCCCCGACGGTTTGGCAGGCAATGATTTTGGCGCGCAAGGCGGTACCCTTCTAATGGTGTCACTCCTGAGAGGAGCGCTGGGATCGATGGTAACGCATATACTGGCGGGTGCGGGCATCGCGTCCCAGAAAGATGGTACCAGAAAGGAGGCCAAAGCGCAAGTTCGGATCGGTGGGATCGGTGATGGGCAAGTTCATGCCCAGGACGGTAGCCACGGCCAAAAAGTGGGCGTTGAGCACGGGCCGGTTGGGCATGCCAAAGCTGATGTTGCTGGCGCCGCCGGTGATGGTGTGGTCGGGGAACAAGGCCCGCAACCGACGCACCGTCTCCAGCACCGTCAGGGCGGCCTGATCGTCGGCGCCGACGGTCATCACCAGCGGGTCGAACAGGATGTCCTCAGGCGACATCCCGGCTTGGAGGGCGGCTTCGAGGGCCGCTTCGGCGTTGGCCAGCCGCCTCTCGGGGTCGGTGGGGATGCCGTCGGGGCCCATGCACAGGGCAATCACGGGCACACCCCGCTCGGCGACGATCGGCAGGATTTCGGCCAGCGCCCTTTTTTCAGCGCTGATCGAGTTGATGAGCGGGCGGCCCGGGCAGGCGTCCAGGGCGGCCTCCAGCGCGGCGGGCACGCGGGTGTCGATGCACAGGGGGGCATCGACAGCCTGGGCGACGGCCCGCACGGCCTGGGGCAGGACGGCCACCTCGTCGATGCCCTTGCCGCCGACGTTGACGTCGATCAGGTCGGCGCCGGCGGCCACTTGTCGCCGGGCCTCGTCGGCCACGGCCGCCCAATCACCTTCCAGCAGAGCCCGGCGTAGAGCCGGTTTGCCACTGGGGTTGATCCGCTCGCCGATGATGCGCGCTGGGTCGATTGGATGGATTTCGATGGGCGCGCCGGCGCCCTGCAATTTGAGACTCATTGTGTCCCCCCTGATGGTTGATGATAGGCAGGCACGGGCCCGCCTGGTTGGTTCAGAGATCGAAGCATGATGCCGTTGAGGCGCCTTTTGTTCTCCCGGATCCCGGCCACCGGAAAACCCCGGAGGCCGGCCTGCGCCGAGATCTATGGTCCGGCTGCCCCATTCCTGGCTGTGGGCGGCAGGGCCAGAAAGACCGTCGCAGCTCTGATGACGGCCAAAATGGCCATCCCATGAAGGCGGGCACGCAACTGCCACCGGAATCCTTGATGCTTCCCACCAGCAGCGGGCTTATCGTGCCCAGAACAGAGCCGATGGGGGTGGCGATGCCCATGAGAACGGCAAAATGCCGGTTGCCAAAGTAATTGAGGAGCATGGCCGGCGTGAGTACGGACAGGCTATAGTAGGAGCCGCCCGCCAATAAATAGGCGAGGAAGGCTATCGCTGCAACCAGATACCCATAGAACCCCTTGCGCCAGGCCAACATGGGCGGTATCCTTCCGATCTCCAAGATTCTCTTCTTCGGCAGCAGTCCAACCCTGGCGGCGCGGTCGAACCCTCTCCAAAAAGTTGCCAAACCAGCCGATGCCCGGTGTGTTTTCTCACCGGGCACCGGCCTGAGAACTCGTGGTCTGGCTTTTCTGGGCTAAACGTCGTGCAGCGCCCGAATTGGGCCGTCGTCTAGCCTTTGGCCCGCTGGGCCATGAATTCCTGGAAGGTTTCCCTCTTGGGCGGCTCGAAGGGGATGTCGTCCAGGTTGTCGGCCAGCGGCAGCTTGCCATAGGTGTGGGCGGCAGCTACTGCGGCGTGGATGTGATCGGTTGGCGCGTTGGCCGGGATGTTGGCCAGGAAGATATCCAGCTTGGCCCGCCGCCCCAGTATGTCAATAAAGCGCTTGACATTATCGACGATGGCCTCCACCGGGCCGTCGCGCAGCAGGCGGGCGTTGACGCCGGCGGTGATGGCCAGGTCCACCCCCTTGGCTTTCTGTTGCTCGACATACTCGGCCACCGCCTCCAGGGGATAATCCTGCCAGCGGCCCATTCCCAGAAAAGCCATGGGAACGCCCGTGGCCTTTTGCTGCACGTCGAATAGCTGCCAAAGGATTCGCTTGTCGAACTTGGACAGATCCTCCTCGCAATAATCGCCGGATATTGAGATTACAAAGATGCCGTGGGGCAGCAGATTTTGTTGTAGGCGCCTGAGGTAGGGAACGACCCATTCTTGGAGGAGTTCAGGTGTCATGAGGGGATAGGCCGCCCAGGCGTCGGCGGGCAGGATGATGTTGACACCGGCGTATTTTTGATAGGCCAGCATGTAGGAGGTGAGTACTTCGTCCACGAGCCAGGTGAACAGTTCGTGGGCAAAGGCCGGGTCGCGCTTCATATCGCGCACCAGCAAGGGGTAGCTGCGGATGCCGACAGCCAGGCTAAAGGGCGCGCAGTTTACCCCCTGGGTCGTCATGCCTCGTTCCACAGCCATGCGAGTAAGCTCAAAGGCGTAGGGCACGCGCTTGGTGACGGCCCAATCGGGGATCTTGATCTTGGCCAGGTCGCCAGGTTTGGCAATCAGGGGCTGGCGAAAGTCGATGGTTGGCATGGCGTCGTCGCTGTAGATCATCTTTTGGCCGAGGGCTTCGGCCTCATAGTTGTAGACGTCGCCAAACGGGTTACAGTTGTCCATGTTGTAATAGGCGCCCACGGCCTCAAAGGCGTCCACAAAGGGCTTGGGCTCGTAATAGAACACCTTGGCCGGCACCTGGGCCACTGTCATGACGTGGTCGTGCATCTGAGCGCTGACCGTCAGCCAGTCGGCTCCTGCAGTACCTCCTAGCAAGCCGCCTCCTCGCTCCGAGAATTGCTCTTTTCCTTTCGTCTCTTGTTCAGACATCTTAACTCCCCTCCACCAACTGTCGGGCTTTGGCCATGGTGTCCAAAGCATCCTTGCCCCAGGCGTCGGCGCCGACCACGTCGGCGAACTCCTGGCTGGTGGGCACGCCGCCGACCATGATCTTCAGGCCGTTTCGCAGCCCCTGGGCTTCCAACTCGCCGATGATGTCCTTCATGTAGAGCATGGTGGTGGACATGTAGGCGCCCAGGCCGAGGATGGCCGGCTTGTGCTCCTTGACGGCCTCGATAAAGGTCGCATTCGGCACGTCGACGCCGAGGTCGATGACCTCAAAGCCGGCCGACTGGAGCATGGCAATCACCAGGCTCTTGCCCAGGTCGTGCATGTCGCCTTCGACCACGCCGATGACGAATTTGTGGCTGGGCCGCCCTTGGCTTCCCTCCCGGAGCTTGGGCTCCAGGGGCGTCATGGCTGCTTTGAAGGCGTCGGCCGCCAGGATGACATCGGGCAGGAAATACTCGTTGGCCTGCCATAGCTCCCCCGTTTTAGAGATGCCGGCGACGACACCCTTTTGAAGGATGTCGAGCGGATCCAGACCGGCGGCCAAGGCTTTGGCCACCAGGTCCGGCGCTTGACCATCGTCTCCGTCTACGATGGCCTTGACAATGGCGTCTAGCAATTCGGACATGTTCGTGCCTCCTTCTGATCGTCCTCGACTCCGATTTTTCTGCTATGGCACATTCCTTCGCCGATGTGCGGTTGGTGGTACGATGTAATTCGAGTATAGCAGAGAAAGGAGGCCTTGTCTGTCGTCCAGGCGACAAATAGAAGGAGTTTGTGATTCTGATGGGTTCCACGTTGGGCGCCGCATGCCGCCTCCCTGCGGCCGCGTCCCTGCGAAGGCGGTGGGATCGGCGGGCCTGTGTTGTGCCCGATCTTGGACTTAATGCCAGGTGCACAGCCGCCAGGCCAGTTCGACGGCGCCGCGGGCCGTCTCGTGGTAGCCATCGGCGCCAAGCTCTTTGGCCTGGGCCGGGGTTACTGCCCCGCCGCCAATCATCACCCGCACCTGGTCGCGTAGATCCATCTCTTTCAAGGCCTGGACGACCTGTCCGATTTCAAGAGCGGTGGTGCTGGTCAGGGCCGACAGGGCCAGGATGTCGGGCTCGTAGTGGCGCACGGCCCGCACAAACTCGTCGGCCTCGATGTTGACCCCCAAATCAATGACGCGAAAGCCCCGCGCCCTCAGCAGAGCGGCGACGATGGTCTTGCCGATGTCGTGGATGTCGCCAAAGACGGTGCCAATGACCACCACGCCCAGCGGTCGGACCGTCTGCGGGCTCTGCTGGAGACGGGCTTCCAGGCTGGGTAGGGCGCCCTTCATGGCAAAGGCCGCCAAAACGACGTCCGGCAGCTCGATCTCGCCGCGGACATAGCCGCGGTCTATCTGTTTCATTCCCGAGATCAGGGCATCGAGGGCCTTGAAGGGGTCGACGTTTTGCAGGGCTGCCTGACGAGCCCAGAAACGTGTTCCTTCATCGTCGCCCTGGACTACGGCGGCGGAAAGTTGGTCCAGGATGTTCATGTGCTCGGGCGGGATGATGACCAGGCGCTGGCCCTCGGTCCAGAGATAGCCCCGCTTTTTCAGCTCGCTCAGGCAGGCGGTGATGGTGGTGCGATTGGCCGATACCAGGGCGCCCATCTCCTCGTGGGTGATGCGCAGGTTGATGACGATGCCGTCGTCGGTGGGGATGCCGTGGTCGCGGGCCAAACGCACCAGGCTGTTGCGCAGACGCTGCTGGACGTCGAGAAAGCTCAGGTCGCGCATCTGGTCCGACAGCGCGTGGGCCTCGCGGGCCAGCTCGCGCATAATCACCGCCGAGAGTTGGGGGTTCTCCGATAGCGCCCGCTCAAAGGCATCGGGCGAAATGACCACCAGTTGGCTATCCTGCAGAGTCTCGGCTACCGCGGGATGGGGCGTGCCCAGGAAGTAGGCGTTGGCGCCCAATAGCCTCCCGGCGCCCCAGACGCCGTAGGTGCCCACCCGACCGTCTTCCGACAGGAACGATTCTTTGACGGCGCCGCTGGCTACGACGTAGAGGACGTCTACGGGGTCGCCTTGCCAATAGAGGACGCTGCCCTTGGGGTAATGCTGCATTTGCCCCAGGCCATGGACCCGTAGCAAGGATAGCAGATTGTCCCGAATGGGATCGGGCTCCGGGCCTTCTGAGTGGGTTTGCCTGCTTTTTGCCACGATGCACCTATTGCTGAGAACCCTCTTTTCGAGGCAATGAACGTCGCGGTCTCCAAGGGCCATTGTAGCTCAAAAATGGGAGGTTGACAAGACGCAGAGGTACTTGAGCAGCAATTCTCGGTATGGCCCGCGCGAACCCACGCCGCCGCCCGGTGGCTCGCGCGGCGGACAGGGCGAGAAGGCGCCAAGACCTCCGAGTTCTCCAAGAACTCGGAGGTCTGCGAGTAGCTTTTTGTTCGGCCCGGATCTGGCGATCCGGGCCGAGCAAATGGGCAGAGTTGTGTTCACAAACTGCCAAAATGAGAATTGCTCGGTACTTGAGTGTGTCCGGGCGGCGCGCTGGAAGCCGTGTTGTGAGGGCCCACTCACCTACCATACACCCTGCTGAGGGCGCATGGGGTTGCGCAGGGGTGGTAGACCCACAAAAAGGCGGGGATCAGGACGATCCCCGCCGGGTAGATGGATTGGTGGTTCGGTGGTGGCCAGGTCTAGGTTTCCAGCGCTTCGAGCATGGCGGGGATCACCTGGCGGGCGTCGCCAAGGACCGCCATGTGGGCGGTCTTGTGGATGGGCGCCTCGGGGTCGGGGTTGATGGCCACCACGAACTGGGCTTGCCGAGCGCCAAAGGTGTGGTAGATGTCGCCCGATACCCCGCAGGCGATATAGAGAGTGGGGGCGACGGTTTGGCCTGCCACACCGACGATCTGCTCTTCCTGAATCCAGCCTTCGTCCAGGGCGCCCCGCGACCCTGCCACACGGCCGCCCAGGCGGTGGGCCAGCTTTTCAACGAGGGCAAACCCGGCCGCGTCTCCCATGCCTCGTCCGGCAGCGACGACGACGGGGGCGTGGGCCAGCGATGGCTCGGGCGCCGCAAAGTCGGAATCTCGGTCTATCCAGGTAAGGCTGGGCGGAACGTCGGCCAGATCGACCAAGATCGATTCGACTTGGCCCGAGCGGCTCGAGTCGGGGTAGGGCGCCGCAAAGGAGCCGGGCAGGAGGGTGGCGATCTGCGGGCGAGCTTGGGGACAAGCGAGGGTGTGGTGCATTTCGCCGCCGAAAATGGGAACCGTGCCCAGCAACAGCCGTTCGGACATGTCGGCGTCGAGGCGGACGCAGTGGCTGAGAAGCCCGGTGTCGAGCTGTTGGGCCAGACGGGGAGCCAGGTTGTTGCCCAGGGGCGTGGCAGCCATCAGCAGGATCTCGGGCCGGTACTGGCTCACCAGGTCGGCCAAGATGTGGACATAACGCTCGGGCTGATAGTCGGCCAGGAGGGGGTCATCGACCACCAGGACGCGGTCGGCCCCATAAGTGATGAGCTCTTGGGCTTGGGCCTCGACCCCGGAACCGACCAGGAGGCCAAAGACATAGATCCCGAATTGGTCGGCCAGTTCGCGGGCCTGCCCCAGGGCAGCTAGGGAAGGGGGGAGAATGGCTTCTCTGGTGGCTTCGGCCATCACCCAGATGTTTCGATACCCTTCGCCCGTCTGATCGAGGGCTGGAGCCTCTTCTTCGGCCCAATCGTCTAGAAAACTAAAGTCCATGGGTACCTCCTGCCTATGGGATCAGTTTTTGCTGTCGCAAGGCGACGACCACGTCGCGGCCTATGTCCTGCGGGTCGCCGCGGAAAACCTCGCCCCGTTCAAAGGGCGCCGGAAAGCCTTCGCTGCGCAGGACCAGTTTGGGAGCCAGGGCCGCTGGATCCAGGTCCAGGTCGGCCGCTTCCCAGGTGGTGACGGTCCATTCGCGGTAGGCGTTCATGATGCGGGCGCCGTGAGCGTAGCGCAGGGGGAACGCTTCGGGGCTCACAGTGATGACGAGGGGTGGAGAGGCCGTGACGGCAGCAAATCCTGTCCCCCAGCGGCAGGTGGCTTGCAGCGCCTTTCCGTCCGATTCCAGGGTCCAGGCATCGGTGATCTGGCCATAGCCCAGCGCCTGGGCCAGGCGAGGGCCGATCTGGCCCAAGGCCGTGTCGCCCGATCGGCTGCCGGTGAGGATCAGGTCGGGGCCTTCCAGCTTTTGGATGGCTGCCGCCAGGATGCACGCCGCGACAGAGGAATCGGCGGCCTCAAAGGCGGGATCGCACAGCAGAAAGGCCTGGTCACAGCCCAGAGCCAGAGCCTCGCGCAGGGCATCGTCGGCCCGGGCCGGTCCCAGGCTGATGGCGATCAATGTCTCGACGTGGCCTGCGTCCTGGAGGCGCAGGGCGGCTTCGAGGGCCGCCTTGCTGCCGGGGTCCAAGATATAGTCCTCCCGATTGACAAACATCCGTTCCTTGTCCCGGCGGAATGTCAGTCCGCTGGGGTCCAGAATCTGTTTGATGGGAACGAGGATCTTCATAGGCTCATTCTCCTTTGCTGCGCCCGTCAGGACGAGACGCGCAAGCCGTAGGGCCGGAAGAGGTTGGCGGCGATGACGATGCGCTGAATCTCGTTGGTGCCTTCATAGATCTCGGCGATGCGTTGATCTCGCCAACCCAGCTCTAACCAGTGGTCGCGGCTATAGCCCAAGGCTCCGTGGATCTGCAGGGCCTTGTCGATGCAGCGGTGGGCGACCTCAGAGCCCATCAGCTTGCAGGCGGCTGCTTCCAGGGTGTGGGGCATGCGGTTGTCGATCATCCATGCCGTGCGATAGACGAGGGAGTGGAGCGCCTCAATCTCGACGGCCATATCGGCGATCATGAAATGGACCGACTGTTTGGTGGCAATGGGCGCACCAAACTGCTCCCGGGCCGCCGCCCATTCGATGCTGGCTTCGAGGGCTGCACGGGCGCCACCCAGGCAGCCTGCCCCCAGACTGGCGCGGCCGATGTCGAGGGTTCTCATGAAGGTCAGAAATCCGGCGCCGAACTGGCCCAGGACGTTGTCCTTGGGCACGCGCACGTCTTGAAAGACGCACTCGGCGGTGGAACTGCCGCGGATGCCCATTTTATTTTCCAGGCTGCCGATGCTAAAGCCGGGGCTGTCGGTTTCGACGATAAAGGCGGTGATGCCGCCATAGGCGCCCAGGGCCGGATCGGTGACGGCCATGACAGTGATGATGTCGGCGATGTCGCCATTGGTGATGAACACTTTGGCGCCATTCAGCACAAAGTGGTCGCCATCACGGACGGCATTGGTTTTGATAGCGGCAGCGTCGGAGCCAGCCTGGGCCTCGGTCAGGCCAAAGGCGCCAATGGCAGACCCCTGGGCCAGCGGCACCAGGAATTTCTGTTTTTGTTCTTCGGTGCCATCCAGGTAGATGGCCATGGCGCCGATGCCTGTGTGGGCGCCGATGACCGTGGTGGTGCTGGTGCAGACTCGGCCCAGTTCTTCCATCAGGATGCAGTAGCCGATTTCGCCGCCACCCATGCCGCCATATTTCTGGGGAAAGGGCACGCCCATGAGGCCGAGTTTGGCCGCTTTGTGGATCGTTTCGTGGGGCACCCGGTGTTCTCGATCGATGGCGCGCGCCAGCGGTTTGACTTCGTTTTGACAAAAGTCGCGCACCATGCGGCGGAACAGTTCATACTCTTTCGGGAAAGAAAAGTCCATAGTCCCGTCTCCTTTGCAGAGCACCCCCTTATTCGCACCTGCCCATCAGGCAGGGAGTGGGGGTAGCAACCCAACTGTCAGGGCCGGATGTCCATGCCTTCAGCCTTGTAGATGTCGCGGGCGATCAGGAACTGCTGTATCTGGCTTGTGCCTTCCACGATCTCCAAAGCGCGGCAATCCCGGTAGTAGTGCTCGATGGCATATTCTTTCATGTAGCCATAGCCGCCGTGCACCTGGAGCATGCGATCGGTGACCTCGCAGGCCACGCGGGCGCCAAAGAGCTTGGCGATAGAGGCCTCCTGGGCAAAGGATTGGCCCGTGTCGGCCAGCCAGGCGGCGTGGGTGATCAGCGCGCGCAGGGCCTCGATTTTGGTTTTGGCGTCGGCCACATAGTTTTGGATGGCTTGTTTCTGAGCGATCGGTGCTTCAAATTGAATATGCTCCATCGAAAACTGGACGGCCTCTTCCAGGGCTCGCTCGGCAGCCCCCAGCGCCAGGGCGCCCATCCCCAGGCGGCTCAGGTTGAGGGCCGAGAGGGCGATGTGCATCCCCTGGCCTTCCTCACCCAGGCGCTGAGTGGCGGGCAGGCGTACCTGATCGAGATAGAGGGTGTTGCAGGGGGCGCCGCGCAGCCCCAGAGTTTTTTCGCGGTAGCCCACTCGCAGGCCTGGGGCGCCGCCCTCGACGAGGAAAGCAGTGATACCCTTTTCGGTTCGGGCAAAGACCAGCACCAGCCCGGCAATGGCGCCATTGCAGACCCAGACTTTGCTGCCCTGCAGTACATAGTCCTCGCCATCGCGGGAGGCCTTGGTTTTGAGAGCGGCTGCATCGGAACCGGCGCCGGCTTCGGTGAGGGCAAAGGCGCCCAGCATCTCACCGAAAGCCAGGGCGGGCAGGTACCGATCCTTTTGCTCGGCCGTGCCAAAATCGAGCAGCGGCTTGACCACCAGGCTATTGTGCACGCTGAGCATGAGGGCGGTGGATAGGTCGGCGCGGGCCAGCTCTTCGAGCATGAGGAGGTAGGTGTAGGTGTCGAGCCCGCAACCCTCCATCTCTTCGGGGAGGAGTGCAGCCCAAAAACCCTGATCTACCGCTTTGGCCAACAACTCTACAGGAGGCTCCTCGCTCTGGTCGATCTGCTCGCCCAGCGGACGGATCTCCTTGGTGCAAAAGTCGGCGAACATTTTTTTGAACATGACTTGGTCTTCAGTCAGTGCCAAATCCATACAGTCCCTCCTTACCAGAACCGGTCTGCTCTGGCGGCACGGTGGTGGCTGCCGCGGGCCGGGCCGTGGGCCGTGGTTGCGGTGTGGGTCGCCCAATTGGGAGCGCCGACGCCGCGCACTTGCGGGCGCGTCTGGGTAGCAGGCTGTCCCACACTCGAGTCGCCTGCTCCCTGGTCGCCTGTCGATTGCGTACTATTTGTCCTGAAAGTTGGGCCGTCGTTTTTCCAGAAAAGCGGCCACCCCTTCGCGCATGTCGTGAGTGTCGGTCAGGCGGGCGAACAGATCGGCCTCGTGTTTGATGCCCTCTTCCAGGCTCATTTCCATGCCCTCGTTGACAGCCTGAAGCGCCGCGCCCATGGCCACGGCGCTCCACATCGACAGCGCTTTGGCCCAACGCTTGGCCTCGCGGACCACCGTGCCCACCGGTACGACCTTGTTGACCAGGCCAATGCGATAGGCTTCCTGGGCTTTGATGTTGCCGCCGCCCAGGATGATTTCCAGGGCCGCGCCCTTGCCCACCAGTCGCGGCAGTCGCTGGGTGCCACCCCAACCGGGGATGATGCCCAGCTTGATCTCGGGCTGGCCGAACTGGACGCTGTCTTCGGCCAGGCGGAGGTGGCAGGCCATGGCCAATTCGTTGCCGCCGCCCAGGCAGGCCCGGCCGTTGATGGCAGCGATGACCGGTTTCTTGGATTTCTCGATCCGTTCATAGAGGAGGTGACCGGCGCGCACCACCTGGTAGGCCTCGTCATAGGTTTTCAGTGTGTGAATCTCGTTGATGTCGGCGCCGGCGACAAAGAACTGACCCGCGCCGGTGATGATGATGACCTTCACTTGTTCGCTCTCGGTGCACTCGGTAAAGGCCGCATCCAGATCCATGACGGTCTGGGTATCAAAGGCGTTGGCCGGGGGATGGTCAATGGTGATGATGGCCGTGCGATCCTCGATCGCGAGTTTCAAATTCTGATAGTCACCCATCGTGGGCTCCTTTCCCTTTGGCTTTTTTCCGATCAGGTTGTGTATTCCTTGAATCCGAACCCAGTAGCTTTGCCCAGGTGGCCGGCGCGAACCCGCTGGTACAGGATGTCGGCGGGGTGGAAGCGGGGCCCCATCTCTTTTTCAAGGGCCTCGAGTTTGGCCAGTACCGTGTCGAGGCCGACCTCGTCCATATACTCCAGGGGTCCCACGCGCACCAGTTCGCCCTCTTGATTGACCTGCATGCCAATGCCGGCGATGCAGGCCATGTCGATGTCGTTGACGTTGGCGATCCCTTCTTGCACACAGAGGGCGGCCTCGTTCAGGAAGGGCATCATCAAGCGGTCGACGCTGAATTGGCTGCCTGTGGCGACCTCACCCGCAGCCTGCATCTTTTGGACGATTTGCTCGATGGGTTCCGCGTTGGTGGCGGTATAGATGTAAAAGCCCGCCCCGGTCTTTTCGCCAAAGCGTTTGAGTTCGATGAGCTTGTAGAATAGTTTGGCCGGAGCCACCCGTTCGCCATATTGGGAGTAGAGATACTCGCCTACGTGGGCGCAGACGTCGATGCCCAGCATATCCATGAGAAAGAAGGGGCCCATAGGCCAGCCAAACCCACCGCTGCCCATGGCTTCGTCGATCTCGCTGGCGCTGGCGGCGCCCTCTTCCAGGGCCAGAACGGCCTCGTTGAGGTAGGGCATGAGCAACCGGTTCACCAAAAATCCTGGACATTCCTTGACAATGACCGGGATCTTGCGCAGTTCCTGGGCAAACTGCTCGACGGTGTCGATGGTGTCCTGGTCGGTTTCGGCGCCGGGGATGACCTCGACGAGTTTCATGACGTGGGCCGGGTTGAAAAAGTGCATGCCGATGACTTTGTGGGGCCGTTGGGTGGCGGCGCCAATATCGGTGATCGACAGGGCCGAGGTATTGGAGGCGAGGATGGTGTCGGGCGGGCACGCCTCGTCCAGTTCTTTGAACACTTGCTGTTTGATGGCGAGAACCTCGGGGACCGCTTCGATGACAATGTCCACGTCGGCAAAGGAGGCATAGTCGAGGGTGTATTCGATCAGATCGAGTTTTTCCTGGACTTGGCCCTGGGTCATTTTGCCCTTGTCGACGCGGCCCTGATAGATCTGTTCGACGTGGTCTCGAGCGACGTCAAGCTGGGTTTGATCGATGTCTTTGATGACCACCGGCAGGCCTGAATAGGTCACTACCTGGCCGATGCCTCCGCCCATAGCGCCAGCACCTACGACGCCTACTTTGAAAATCCACATGGTCTCCTCCTAAAGATTCCTTCTGCTAGCCGCACGCGCTACCAGGTGGGTAGGGCAATGGCTGCATCGAGAGCATCCAACCGGGCAAAATACACCCAGCGATCGGGGTATTTGTCATAGGCGGCGGCGTTGGCCTTGCCCAGAGTGGCTCCGATAAAGTATTCGCCGCTTTCCGGCTCGATGGCGATGACGCCGTTTTGGTCGTGCAGTTGTGGTTTGAGGGATTCCAAGACGGTCCTGGCCCGCGCCTCAAATGCTGCCCGGGCGCCTTTTTCTGTCCACAAGGTGGAGTCTGCCATTCCATACCTCCTATTTCCGCTCGACAATCATGGCGCCGCCCATGCCGCCGCCGACGCATGCAGTGACGAGTCCCAAGGGGACGTCGCGCTTGATCATTTCGTGAACCAGGGTGACCACGACGCGGGTACCGGTGCAGCCCACGGGATGCCCGAGGGCAATGGCGCCGCCGTTGACGTTGACTTTGTTCCAATCCCAGCCCTGGTCCTCCAGCTCGATGCCCACCGCCAACGCCTGAGCGGCAAAGGCTTCGTTCAGTTCGATGAGGTCGATATCGGTGAGCTTGAGGCCTGCCCGCTGAAGGGCTTTGGGCACGGCGTAGGCGGGACCGAGCCCCATGATCTCGGGGGGTATGGCAGCGTAGGCATAGCTGCGGATCGAGGCCAGGGGTTGCAGGCCCAGGTCGCGGGCTCGGTCGGCGGTCATGACGATGGCGGCCGCAGCGGCGTCGCTGATGGGGCAGGCGTTAGCCGGTGTTACGGTGCCATCCTTTTTAAAGACCGTGGGATAGAGGGCGGCTTTGCTGGGGTTCAGGGTAGGATTGATGCACTCGTCCTGGATAATGTCTTCGTAGGCCACTTCCTGCCCGGCTACTTTTTTGCTGACGCGCACGGGCACGATCTCGTCGCGAAAGCGGCCCATGCGGGTGGCGCGAAAGGCTTTTTGGTGGCTCTGGACGGCAAACCGATCTTGCTGGTCGCGGCTCAGGCCATACATCATGGCCAGGTTCTCGGCTGTGTAGCCCATGATCTGACCGCAAACAGGATCGGTCAGGCCTTCCCACAGGGTGTCCACAAAGGTGTCGTGGCGTAGCTTGAGGCCCCACCGGGCGCCGCGCACGACATAGGGGGCGGTGCTCATGCTTTCGGCGCCGCCCACGAGATAGACGTCCCCGTCTCCGGCCTGGATGGCCTGGTAGGCCGACGTGATGGATACCATGCCTGATACGCAGTTGCGCTGGACAGTGTAGCCCGGCACGTTCACGGGAATTCCCGCGAGCAGGGCAGCCACGCGGCCAATGTTGGGCGCATCGCTCTGCTGGCCGATGCAGCCCAGGATGACATCGTCAAACTGTCGAGGATCGATGCCGACCCGATCCACCACTTCCTTGAATACCAGGGCTGCCAGGTGTTGGGCAGTCAGGGTGCGGAAGGCGCCGCCATGACTACCGATGGGGGTGCGCACCCCGCCAACGATGACGACTTCTTTCATCTGTCCTCCTCCTTCTCTTTGGAACAAGTAAACTAACCCATTTGAGTCTCGATCCCCAGTTGGGGCTGCCGATATCTGCGATGGTGTGACTATGGTGAGGGAACGTTAGCGAGTGCCGTCTTTGAGGCCCTGAATCACCAAATTGAGTGTGGCTTCAAACATCGTATCAAGGTCGGTTTCCAACAGACGCTGGCGCAAGGGATGGGCCATGAGGACCAAGACTCCGTTGAGGGCAGCCCACACCACGCCAGCGGCTTGCCAGGGAGCTTGGACCTGGAACTCGCCGGTTTGAATGCCTGACTCGATGACGCGGGCTACCAAGCCAAGTCCTTGCAGGCTGAGATGCATGACCTGGTCGTGGAGTTCGGATGCGATCGATTCCTGGAATCGGCCGCGGTCAAAGGCCATGATGAGCCGAAAGTAGTTGGGGTGGGATGTGTTGAATTTCAGGTAGGCGTGGGCCAGTGCGCGGAGGGCCTGTTCGGCTGTTGGGGTAGGCACTGAGCAGGCGCTGTCCATCTCGGCCAACAAAATCGCGAGGCCCTCGAGCAACAAATGAGCAAGGATTTCTTCCTTGCTCTCGAAATAGAGATAGATGGTGCCCTTGCTGATATTGGCTCGTGCGGCGACATCGTCCACCGTAGGGGCGCTGAACCCCCGCTGGAAGAATTCCTGGCGCGCAGCCGTCAAAATGTCTTGACGGCGCTGGGCCTTTTCGTTTGCACGCCGTTCCGCTGTGGTCAAGTCGCCTCTCTTTCGCAGTCTTTGAGGAGCGAACTATTGGTCACTCACTGACTAGTAGTCATTATACTCGATCTGCGGCCGCCTGTCAAGTGCGAATTTGGACAGTGCGAATTTGGACAGAAGTTGTCATAAGCTTGGGAACCTTTCTGCTTGGTTGTGCGTCTAGAGTGTAGAAAGCGGGAGCCTTCTCTTGAACCCGGGGTCCACGGGAGGAGAGCTCTCGCTTTCCGCGTTTGGTGGGATTCGGGTCAAAGGGACCTATTTTCCACTTTACATCTGTAGTTTCGCCTTTTTTGGACACTGCGGCAGTAGCGTGTGGCATAGGGACTGAAGCACGCCAAATTCAACCATTTCGGCACGTGCGCCCGTTCCAAGCCTCTGTGGATATCAATTCGTTTCAGCTATTTGCTATGGATACAACCAAAAAAGGCGAAAGTCCAGTTGCCTATTTTCTTGCCTTTCGGCAACATTATGAGAACTTTGCAATTACCTGCGTGATGTGACGGATGGGCGACTCGGTGGTACTGTAGCAAGCACACAGCACCACGGAGAAGACCATGAGTGAGACGACGATCGAACGTGTCGATGAGATTTCATTGGTGGTCCACTGGCTGTTGAAGATGAACGTAGCCGAGATCATTGACCGGGTT
>CAYVLO010000023.1:0-15647 GCA_964452125.1 uncultured Anaerolineaceae bacterium
GGGGGCTCCGGGGCCGCCCGTCTGCGGGCGCTTGGGCCCCCGGCGTGGGGGCCTCGGCAGGCCCCCACAAAGGAATCCCACTGATTTGTGCATACCAACGCCGGGCAACGGCTTGCTTGCTCCCCCCTTCCTTTTGTGATAGAATACCGTCTGTGCCGCCCTCCTGGCTGGAGCGACCGAGGGCGGCAATCCATTGAAAGGCCACGCGAGCGCCTGCAGGTTGGCGGTTGAGGGAGCTTTTCGGTTCTAACCATGCCCAATTCCATTCCTGAGCTTTTGCGTACGATTCTCTGGCCCCTGGGTGGGGCAGCGGTTGTGTGGGCCACCGGCGCCCTTTTGCCCGATCGCATCCGGCGACTGATCGCAGCCCTTTCCGCCTTTGCCTCCCTGGTCCTCTTGTGGTCTCTGCCCGTGGATGGGGAGCCGGTGCGGTTTCTCTGGGAGCCCTTTACCCTCTTCCGGACGGGTCCCACCCTGGGCCCTGATGGGCTGGGCCTGATGGCGGGCCTCGTTCTGTCGGGACTGGTGGGGATCGCCGCCTTGGGCATCCGCGGCGACAAACGGTCCAAAGGCGCCTGGCACGGCTTTACCCTGGTCCTGTTGGCGGGCGGGTTGATCATGGCCCTGGCGTCCAACCTCCTGACCCTGGCCCTGGGCAGCGGTTTGGTGGACCTGGCGCTGATCGCCTGGGTTTTGTACTCCCCGGGGGACGACGATCGGGCGGTATGGCGCATGCTGGTTCCCGGCGCCCTGTCCAGCGTCCTCCTGTTTTTTGGCGCCCTGCAGATGAGCATGCGGGTGGGAACCACGTCGCTGTTTGCTGCGGCATTTCCCCCCGAAGTCCTTTTCCTGATCGGCATCGCCGGGCTGTTGCGCCTGCTGGCTTTTCCCTTCCATCCGAGGAGCGTGGGCGCGCCGCGAAATGTCCTCACCCAGTTGCTTTTGGTCGGGCTGGGGATCCTGCTGCTGGCCCGAGCGCAGAGCCTGGCTCCTTTCTGGATCGACCAACGATGGATGCTGGCCCTGGGGGGGGTCGGATTGCTGGCCGGCGGCCTGCTGACCTGGTCGGCAGGTGTGGGTCGGGCGCCCTCGGACCCTCGCCTGTTGCTCATCCCCATCGATCTACCCGGCCTGCTGGTGTTTCAGACCGGCGGCGCCCTGACCTTTTTGGTCCTGGCAGGCGTTTCGGCGCCCTGGCCTCTGGTCAGCCTGTTGTTCACGGGAGGCCTGCTGGCTGTGTGGTGGGAATCGAGGATCGAAATCGAGCGTGCCGTCCGTCCCGATTGGTTTGTCCGCCTGCTGGCCTGGATCCAAGGGCCGTGGGAGCGAGCCAAGGCGTCCATCGGAGAGCGTGCCCCGATCTTGGCCAAGGCGCCCTCCTCCTGGCCCATTCGCTACAGCGGCGTCCTGTTGCCTGCTGTGGGGCTCTTGTCGTTGGTGGGCGCGCCCTTTACGGTGGGCGGGGTGGCCCGCTGGATGCTGTACGCGATCCTGCTGCAAGAGAGAGAGGCCTGGTTGCTGATCGCCGCCCTGGCGGCCGACGTCCTGGTGACAGCCGCCGTGTGGACGGCCCTGGAGAAGATCTGGACCGAGGAAAATCTGCAGCGGCCCAAGCCCACGACCTGGCTGCCCATGGGGCTGCTGGCCCTGGCGATCCTGGTGTTGGGGGTGGCCCCGGGGGCTCTGTTGTCGCACGTGGCCCTGGAGCGCCTGACGGCCTCTGGCCTGTCTGTGTGGGGGTTGGGGTTTCTCCTGGTGTTGCCCTGGCTGGTGGGTGGCTGGCTGGCCCGCACCGCCCGGCAGATCCAGCCCCAAACCGATCTCGTGTACCGCATCGTCAACCTGGATTGGCTCTATGCAGTTCTGGGTTGGGTTGGCAAGCGGGTATCGGCAGCGGTGGGTTGGCTGGGGCTGGTGGGTGAAGGGGAAGGATGGTTTGGTTGGTCCCTGATCTTTCTGGCCCTGGCCCTCACTTTTTTGGCATTTCGATAAAGGCTTTTTCCGAGATCTGATATGGAAGCAGATTCGCAGGTTTTGACCAATCTCGCCGGCCTGCCCCTCATGGCGGGGCTTCTTTTGGCCGCCGCGATTGCCTTTCTTACGTCCGATTGGCGGCTGTCGTTGACGGCTTTGCTACTCCAATATCTTCTGGTGAGCGCTGCGCTGGCTTCTGCCATCCGGGCCGAGGTGGCCATCGTCAAGATCCTGGTGGGCGTGCTGGTGGTGTCCATTCTCTATCTCCCGGCGCGGCGCACGCTGGATGTTGGTCGGCCCTTCGCGCCGGCTCGGGCCCACGTCCGGGTGCTGGGCATGGAGTTCCGCCTGGGCGCCGGACCTTTGGGCCTTCCGGTCCGGTTTCTGGTCGTGATTTTGGCCGTCCTGGCCGTCTTGCGCCTTTTCGAGGGCTATGACCTCCCCTTTATCGATACCGCCACGGCGTTGGCTGCGACCTGGTTGGCGCTTTTGGGCCTGATCGGCCTTATCCTCAGCGACAACCCACTGCGCACGGCCACGGCCCTGTTTACCATCCTGGCTGGCTTTGACCTGGTGTATGCCCAGTTGGAGACCAGCCTGGCCGTCGTCGGATTTTGGGGGGCTTTGCTGATTCTGACGGCCCTGGGGTTTGCCTACCTGGCCATTGCCCAGGCATTGGGCGGCCCGCCCAACGGCTCGCTTCTGCGGCAATGGGTCTCCCCGGCCCAGGAGGATCCTTTGCTCGAGGGTGCGCCCGCCTCCACGCCTGATGACCTGGAGCAAGGTTCATGACCCCCATCCCTGGTCCCATCATTCTGTTGGCCCTGCCTCTGCTGGCAGCGGTCGCCACCTACGTCGTGCGACGCTGGGCGCTCCTGGCCAGCCTGGTGGCGGCACTGACAACGGCCATTTTGGCCTTTCTGTGCTTTCGCCTGCCGCTGACCCAATCGGCCTTTGTGCTGGGCCAAGAAGTGGCCTTTGGTCGGCCGGTGGTCATTGCCGGCCGCGAACTGATCCTGGCGTCCACGGGCCAAATCTGGTTGGGTTTTGTGTTTGTGTTGGCTGCGGCGCTGTTCCTGTTCGCCTGGCGCTCCCCCCAGGGGCGCGGGTTCCACTCCATGAGCCTCATCATCCTGGGCCTGTACAGTCTGATGACGCTGCTCCAGAGCTTTGCCCTATCGGCCATCGTCCTGGGGATCAGCGCGGCGATGGCAGTCTTTCTCCTCCAAAGCGAGGCCCGGCCCTCGGTGCGGGGCGCCGAACGCTATCTTCAAGTGGTGGTCCTGTCCATCCCCCTGCTCCTGGCTGCCGCATGGCTCAACGAGCAGGGCTCGCCGAGTTCCATGCAAGCCTTGTTGCCAGCGGCCATTGGATTCGGGTTGCTGATGGCCATTTTCCCCTTTGGCACGTGGATGCCCGCTGTATCGGCCGAAGCGCCCCCTTTGGCCACCGCCCTGGTGTTTTCGGCAGGCCAGGCCATGGCCCTATACCTCTTGCTGGCCTTTGTCGACAGCGCGCCCTGGGTGTTGGTGGGTACCAACACCGCCCACATCGTTTTGGTTTCTGGGTTGATCATGGCCTTTGCCGGGGGCCTCATGGCGGCCGTGCAGCGCGACTGGGGCAGGCTGTTGGGCTATGCCGCCCTCAGCGATCTGGGCTTGGTGCTCTTGGGGCTGGTTTCAGGCGGGAGCCAGGATCGCATCCTGGCGCTGCTGCACCTGGTCAACCGCTCAGTGGCCATCACCTTGATGGCCATGTCCCTGTCGGTCCTGCGCCAGTATGCGGGCGGCGACCGATTCGACCGCTTGCGAGGCGTGGTCCAACGCCTGCCCATCGCCAGCCTGGGCCTCCTTGTCGGCGGGCTCTCGCTGGCTGGCTTTCCCTTTACCCCAGGGTTCGCCAGCCATTGGGCCATCGCCCGCTCCACCCTGAACCAGGTGGAGCCCCTGGCGACCGTGGGCGGCAACGAGGGTATCCTTGGTTTTCTGTCGATGGTGGAGGAGCCCTGGCTGTGGATCGCGGCGTTGGTGGCCCTGCTGGCCTCGTCGGCAGGCATCGTCCTGGGCCTGTTGCGCGGCCTGAGCGCCATGTTGGGTGACGGCTCTGAGGAACTCACCATCCAGCAACCCACCATCGCCTCGTGGATGATCCTCGCCCTGATCGTCTTGGCCCTCGCCGCCGGCCTGGTTCCCCAGCTCTTTTTGGAGCCGGTGAGCGCGGCAGCCGGGGTGTCCACTCTGTTTTCGCCGTAGGGCCCCAGGCAAGCGCTTTTTCAATTCCATGCCTGCCATGGCCTTTCTGAGGCGACTGGATATGGAGTGCGGCAGCTTGCTGCCGCATAGTTGCTGCGCAGACAATCGTCCCGGCGAGTCATCTGCGCATTCCACAGAGGGTCTGTTGGCCTTGTACAGGGTGATGTACTCCAGGCCTTGGGAGTCATAATGTTCCCAATGCACCGGCTCTGTCTTGGGGCCTTGGGCCTGGAAGCTTTAAGGAGGGAACCTGTGATCAAAACATCGAGACTCGGTGGTTTTTACGATCTCGGCATCCAGGAGCGCGCCCAGCGCGTGGCCGACCTGGTGGGGCTGGAGGCCGAAGAACTGGCCATCCTGACCGGTTCGGGGCTGGACCCCGAACGGGCTGATCAGATGATCGAGAACGTGGTGGGCACCCACGGGCTGCCGCTGGGCATCGCCGCCAATTTCGTCATCAACGGCCGCGACTATCTGGTCCCCATGGCCATCGAGGAGCCTTCGGTGGTGGCTGCCGCCAGCTATATGGCGCGCATCGTCCGCGATTCGGGGGGCTTTGGCGCCAGTTCCACCGAACCGGTGATGATCGGCCAGATGCAGATTTTGGATGTGGCCGATCCCTGGGCGGCCCGCTTCGATCTCCTGGCCCAGGAATCGCGCCTGCTCGAATTGGCCAACGAGACCGACCCGATGGTGGTGTCGTTGGGCGGCGGCGCCCGGGGCATCGAGGTTCGCGCCTGGCCCGACACCCCTGTGGGCCCCATGTTGGTGCTCCACTTGCTCTTTGACACCCGCGACGCCATGGGCGCCAACACCATCAACACCGCAGCCGAGCGGTTGACGCCCGTGGTTGAACAGATCACCGGCGGCCGTGTCCATCTGCGCATTCTGTCCAACCTGGCCGACCGGCGCCTGGCCCGCGCCAAGTGCGTGATCCCGCCCGAGCGCCTGGCCTTTGGCGACTATTCCGGCGAGCGCGTCGTGCAGGGCATCGTCGAGGCCCACGTCTTTGCCTCTTTGGACCCCTACCGGGCGACGACCCACAACAAGGGCATCATGAACGGCATCGACGCCGTGGCCCTGGCCTGTGGCCAGGATTGGCGGGCCATCGAGGCCGGCGCCCACGCCTATGCGGCGCGCAGCGGCGTCTACCGGCCCCTGTCCACCTGGACCCGCGACCGCGAAGGGAACCTGGTGGGCACACTGGAGCTGCCCCTGGCGGCGGGCCTGGTGGGAGGCGCCACCCGTGTGCATCCCGGCGCCCGCGTGGCCCTCAAAATCCTGGGCGCCCAGACGGCCCGCGAGCTATCGGAGGTGATGGCTGCCGTGGGTCTGGCGCAGAATCTGGGGGCGCTGCGGGCGTTGGCGACGGAGGGCATTCAGCGGGGACACATGACCCTCCATGCCCGCCAGATCGCCCTGGCGGCGGGCGCCAGCGGCGACCAGGTCCAGGCGCTGGCCGACCGCCTGGTGCGCGAGGGCGCCATCCGCCTCGACCGCGCCCAAGAGATCCTGGCCGAGCTATCCGACCACGGATAGGGTTCACATCTGTCAGGGGAGGGCCTGGATCCCGGTTACCCCTCCACGGCATTGCTCCAAATGATTTTCACCCAAATTGTACGGGCGGGTTTCAAACCCGCCCGTACATGACCATCTGCATCACGCGGGCGCGGCATGCCGCGCCCCTACAGGCCCCACCCTGAATGCACGCCGCGACCACCGGCGCCCCTCGCGGGCGAGACCTCTGAGGTTTCAAAAACCTCGGAGGTCTTTGGGCAGGGGGCGCAGCTACTGGGGCCGCAGCGTCCCGGCGACGCGGGCCCATTCCTCCAGGGCCAGCGTCTCGGCCCGTCGACTGGGTTCGACGCCGGCCTGCTCCAGGGCCTGGGCCGCATCGGCGGGAGCTATCTGCAACCCGGCGCTGAGGGAATTGCGCAGGGTCTTGCGTTTCTGCGAGAAACCGGCCCGCACCACCCGAAAAAAGGCCGCCTCGTCCACGCCGGGCGGCAGGGGTACCCGCGGCGCCTCGGGGATATCGATGCGTACCACAGCCGAACTGACCTTGGGCGGCGGGTAAAAGGCGCCGGCCGGGATCCGGGCGACGATGCGGGGCTCGCCATAGAACTGGACGCTCACGGCCAGCAGGCTCATCTCCCCAGGGGGGGCGACGATCCGCTCGGCGACCTCCTGCTGGACGGTGACGACCATCAGGCGCGGGCGGGGCTCGTTTTCCAGAAAATGCCGCAACACCGCCGAAGTGATATAGTAGGGCAGGTTGGCCACCACCTTAAAGTGGGCAGCCGGGAGCGCCGGGTTCGGCATGCGGAGGATGTCGCCCTGCACGATTTCGACGTTGGGCCAATCGCCGAGCTGTTCCTGGAGGATCGGCACCATCCCCCGGTCCAATTCGACGGCGATCACCCGACCGGCAGCCTGGGCCAGTGGCCGGGTCAGGGTACCCAGGCCGGCGCCCACCTCGATCACCACGTCGTCGGGTCCCAGATCCGCGGCGGCCACAATGCGCCCCAGGGCCGCCGGATCGGCCAGGAAATTCTGGCCCAGTTTCTTGTTCGGCCTCAGGCCGTGGGCGCGCAGCAGGGCTGCCACCGACTGTGTCACAGCGTTCTCCCCGAATTCTGCATGGCGACGCTCACGTCTCGGCCCAGCGCCTAGCGTTTTCGGTCGGGGAACCGGGGATAATCGGGCAGGATCCAGCGGATCTGGTAGGCGGGTGGCACCGGCGTCAACAGATAGATGTCGGTCCACCAGTGCCACGACTGGTAATCGTGGTCGCTAAAGCCCAGGTCTACCATCTTGCCTTTGATGCCGCCGCCGGTGTCGCCGGCGCGGGCCATGCCATAGCCCGGCACATACATGGCCGTGCGCAGGGGGATGACGGTGGGATCGACGGCGACAACGCCTTTTTCCAGCTTCCAGCCCAGGCGGGTGTAGCCATAGCGGGGGTGATCGGCGTCTTTGCCGCACGACGCCGGCCGGTACGAAACCGTATAGGCCCGGATCTTGCGCCAATACTCGATAGGGCCGTCGGGCGTCTCGAGGGTGCGGACAACGATCTTGGTGCCGTAGGCCATGGTTTTGGTGATCGGCTCCTGAGCCACCCAGGCATCTTCGAGGACGCGAGAGATCTCCTGGCCGTTCTCATACACCACGCGAAAGCGACGCTTGGTCATGCCCAATTCGCCCTGGCGCACCAGGCGGCTGTGATCGATCTCCATCTCGCCATCGGGGATCCATTCGGTCGTAAAGGGGATCGAGTCGAATTCGACCCGATAGTCCTGCCGCACGCGGGTGATCTCGATGGTCATGTGGGGCCGGATGGGGGTCTCTAGCTCGGGCTCGACCCGATCCAAACCGACCAGGGCCAGCCCTTCCTGACCCAACACACCGGCCACATCCTGAGCCAGCGTTCGGGTGCGGACCACCTGTCCGTCGGCCCGGATCTCGACGGGCGCCGAGCGGTCGATGCGAATGGCCAACCCCGACCGAACGGGTTCCTGGGGGGCAGGCGAGACCCGGTCGCCGAGGTAGAGTTCGACCTCCTGGGCTTGGAGCACTTCCCCCACTGTGCTCAGGGTCGTGTGCAGGGTGGTGGTCATTCCTCCGTCGACCAGGGCCAGCTCCACGGCCCGGCGCAGGGTGATGATCGACAGAGCGCTCTGGGTCCTTTGGGTGTCCATGGGCTCGGCAGGGGGCGATTCGGAGGCGGCGCTGCGCGCGCTGCCCCGGCTGCTCACCGAGCGGGTCGCCTGCCTACTCTCCCACAGCGGATGGTCAGGCTCCACCTGCTGTTCGTCCAACCAGATTTCGTCGCCGGGGCGGAGCGCAATGCCCGCTTCGGCCAATAGCTCGCCCACGGTGGTCGCCTGGGAGCGAAGGGGGCGGGTGGCGCCGTCGGCGTGCACGGCAAAGGGCTGCGCCCGGCGCACCTGGATCACCATTCCGGGTTGCAGGGGGGCATCCAGGCCGGGCTGCACAAGGTCCTCGGGATAGAGATCCACGCCCGCGTGGCGCAGGGCCGTCCCGACGGTGGTATCGTGGGTGCGCAGTTCTTGCCGCTGGCCATCGATCACCACGACGAGGGGGGTGGCAGTCCGCGCCAGGCCCAAGCCCAACAACCACAGGATCCCGGCGACGGCCGCCAGGGCCAGCAGGCCCTGAAGTCCGCCGGGCATCTTGGCCACGGTTATGCGTTTGGCGGGTATTATCTCGGTCGTCGAAATGTCCAATCTAGTTCTCGCTGTCATGCTCGCTGTAGGGGCGCGACTCTTCCACGGATGCTCGGCGCCCCCCCGTTTGGCCGGCCAGAACCGCTTCGGCGGCATGTCGTCCAGCGACCACGCCGGTGGAAAAGGCGGCCTGCAGGTTATAGCCTCCGGTGTCGGCCTGCACGTCCAACACCTCTCCGGCAAAATAGAGCCCCTTCACCAGGCGCGAGGCCATGGTGCGCGGATCGACCTCTTTGGTGTGGATCCCTCCGGCGGTCACAATGGCCTCCTCCAGGGGCCGGTGACCCACCACGGTCAAACGGAAATCCTGGAGCAGATCCCGCAGCCCCGTGCGCTCCGCGGCGGTGATCTGATGGGCGGGCTTGTCGGGAGGGATGCCGCTCCGGCTAATAATAACATCGATCATCTTTTGAGGCAACAATCCTTTGAGCAGATTCCGGTAGGCGCGCTTGCCGTAGGTGTCCAGGTCGCGTTGCAGCCGCGCCTCCAACTTTTCGGGGCTGAGGGCCGGCTTCAGGTTGAGGGATAGTTCCAGCTTGCCCTGGCCCAGGTGCATCACTGCCGGGGCGCTCAGGGTCAGGATGATCGGTCCCGACACGCCAAAATGGGTGAACAGCATCTCGCCAAACTCGCGGGCAAACTCGCGCCCGTCCAGCAGCAGCCGCGCCTCGACGTTGCGCAGCGACAGCCCCATCATCGCCCGGGCCTCTGAACCGGCGGTCACCAGCGGCACCAGGGCGGGCCGGATGGGCACCAGGCTGTGCCCCACCCGTTCGGCCAGGCGATAGCCATCGCCGCTGGACCCGGTCTTGGGGTAGGACGCGCCGCCGGTGGCGATGATGACGGCCGCGCACGGAATGGGCTCCCCCGATGCGAGCGCGACCCCCGTCACCCGGTCCTGTTCGACCTGCAAATCGCGCACCCGGCTCCCCAGCCGGATCTCTGCCCCTTGCTCGCGGGCAAAGCGGCCGAGGGCCTCGGCCACCTGGTGGGCGTCGTTGCTGGCGGGAAACACCCGTCCCCCCCGCTCCTCCACCGTGGCGACGCCCAATCCCTCGAAAAAGGCCACCAGATCGGGCGCGAAAAAGCGGGCAAAGGCGTTCCGCAAAAAGAAACGCGATTCGTCGCTGGCCCCCGGAAAGGAAAAATGGGCCAGGAAGGGGTCCAGATCGGCCGTATTCGTCAGGTTGCAGCGGCCTTTGCCGGTGATGCGCAGCTTGGTGCCCAGGCGCCCCATGCGCTCCAACAGGAGCACCGGCGCCCCGGCCTGGGCGGCCTGCCCCGCGGCCATCAGCCCGGCGGCCCCCCCTCCCACGACCACCACACGCGGATCGGATCTCATGGTCTCGTACTCACACCCTCTTTCTCTGCCCAGCAGTGACCGGTCCGGATAACAAGTGAGCTGGAGTGCAGGGCCTGGGGCGAGAAAGACAAACTCCCGTCCGTTGCGCGGCTCACCACTCCAGCTCACAACAAGTGCTGGTCGTGCACCCTCTGTCGAACTAGGCCAGATAGCTTGCCTTTGTCCGCCAGCTCAGGCCAGGTACCCCTGCGACACCCAGGAGGGATCGTTTACCGTTGCTTCCTCCCGGACCTGGCGGGGTTCGCGAGCTCCTGCCGCGCAGGACCCAACCTTCTACGCCGCTTGACAAGACAGTCCCATCCGACCCGCAGCCCTCGAGAGGGAATTCAACCCCGCTACGGCGGATTGCGGGTACAGGGCACCGCCAGTTCCCCGTCTAGCACGACCAATGAAATGGTACCACAGAACCCATGAATGGTCAAACGGATAGGTTGGCCTCGGCGTGGCCGCTGCCGTGTCAGCCAGTCAATCCGGTTTGATACTCACCGTTCCCATCCTCGGGGGCGGCGAGCAGAAGGCTGGGGCGCTGTACGGGCGACGCATGCGTCGCCCGTACACCGGTCTTGCTCGCACGGGATCGCCAGATCCCGCGCCCCAAACCATGGACCCCCGCTTGCGCGGGGGTGACGACCGGGGCGTAGGCGACGGGTAGGGGCGAGGCATTCCCAGTGGGAGTTGCGCGTCCCACAGCCCTGGTCCGGGTGCAGGGTGCCGCCCTGGTCAGGTTTCCGTGGGAATGCCTCGCCCGTACAGCAGCCAGAGGGCCCAGTTCGCCCCCGGGGACGGTGCCGTGCGGACACGCGGCGGCGAGCGAAACTGGGTGGAACGCGTCGCCCGCCCGCGATCCCCTCAGTGTGCGCCTTCCAGCAGCGCCCTGATCCGCGATGCGATCATCTCCATCGCTACCTCGTTGTGGCCCCCTTCGGGAATGATCACATCGGCGTAACGCTTGCTCGGCTCGACAAATTCCTGGTGCATGGGGCGCACCGTCGCCAGATACTGATGGATGACCGACTCGGTGGTGCGGCCCCGCTCGGCAATGTCCCGTTCCAGCCGCCGGATAAAGCGGATGTCGGCATCGGTATCGACAAAGATCTTGACATCCATCATGCGCCGCAGCGCCTCGTCGGCAAAGATCAAAATTCCCTCCAGCAGGATGATGCGGCTGGGTGCCACGTGCCGACTTTCGCCCGTGCGCGTGTGGGTCGTAAAATCATAGACCGGGATCTCGACCGGCCGGCCCGCTTTCAGCTCGCGCAAATGGGCCAGGAGCAGCTCGTTGTCGAGGGCGTCGGGATGGTCGAAATTGCGCATGGCCCGCTGAGCCAGCGGCAGATCGCTCAGGTCTTTGTAATAGGCATCGTGCTCGATGAGGGCAATCCGATGGGTGCCGGCCCGCTTCAGGATCTCCCGCGCCACCGTCGTTTTGCCCGAGCCGGTTCCGCCGGCCACTCCGATCACCACTGGCTCTGCCATGGTTCCTCCCACGTTCAAACTGCCGCCAGCAAGGCGGCGACGGCCACCAAGCCTGCCAATACCGGCAGGGCTGCCGCCCATTGGCGCGCCCTGGGTTCCAATTCCCAGGACAGTCTGCCCATCCCCGCGATCAACCAGGCGATGGCGAGCCAGGTCTCCCGCGGGTCCTTCCCGGTGAGCTGGCCCTGCGCCTGCCAAAACCACCAGGCGCCCAAAACCAGCCCCACGCCCAGCGCGAACAAGGCCAGCAGGGTGGCCCCCCGCCCATAGCGGCCACACATCTCGGTTTTGGCTTGGCCCTTCTCGCGGTCTGCCTGTCGCTGCCAGACCCAGCCCACGAGCCCGGCGCTGCCCGCTGCCATCAGGCTGCCGGCGCCCACCAGATAGAGCGACCAGCGGGCGTAATAGAACCCCCAGCCTGGGGCGTCAAGAAGGGGGCGCTGGCCCACCGGCCACCTATAGAGCAGGACGCCCAAGAGCACGGCGCCCAGGGCTTCCACGAGCGGCGAGGCGCACCGGGCGCTGCCCCTTTGGGCCAGGGCTTCGTCTACCAGCAACGCCGTCAGCACCAGCCCGAGGCCCAGCAGCCAGAGATCGTCGGCCCACCACCCTCCGGCTCGATAGGTGCTGGCGATCAAGGCTGCGACCATCGCCAAAGCCGCTCCCGCTCGCACCGCCCAGGCCGCCCGCCCCCACGACGATTGCGGCGCCTTCAGGGCCGCGATTCGGACTGCTGCTGCGACCAGCAACAAGAGACCGGCCAATCCCCCGAGGATCGCGTCAGTCATGGTGGGCCAACACCCTTTTGACTTCGTTCAACAGTTGCGCCAACCCGCGGCCCGCCGCGCAAAAGGCAGGGGTCACAATATAGACATCGCTGCCCCCCTGCCCATCGGGGCCCGCGGCGATCCACAGGGTGTGCGCTGGCGCCAGCCAGCCAACCAGCAGGCAGAGGAGCAGCAACGCCGCCCCCCCCATCACCAGCTCCATGCCCGGACGATGGTCGATGCGCAGGATGGGGCGGTAGTCGAGGTCGATGTCCAGTCGCAGCCCTTCCCCTTCCAGGGTACCGCTTTCGGACAGAACGCCCAACTCCACCGCTTGGCCCTCTCCCGCCGCGATCCGAGCGGCGCGGAGGGCCGGTCGTCCCTGGGGTCCATCCAGGTCCAGGGCCAGGGTGATTGCCTCGTCCAGGGCCGGGATCAGGATGTAGGGCTGGGCCTCCACTGAGGGAAAGACCAGTTCGATCTCGCCGGGCGCCCCTGGCTCCTGGCCGGCCGGCTGGAGGGCCAGCAAGCGGCCGTCGCCATCCCAGGCGCGCATGGTAAGGGCCGGGATAAAGCCTACCTGACGGACGGCAACGCCCTTCCAATGGGCCGGTCGTCCGCTGCTCACCTGGGCCTGTTTCAGGGCGTCTCCCTCTTGCCGCCAGGTCACGCGGCTGTGGGCTTGGGGCAGCATGCCCTCCCGCATCTCCCCCAGGGCGAACTCCTGGAACTGGACCTCGTAGGGCAGGCCGTAGCCCACCGCCACGGTCTGACCGGGGCTTGGTTGCCAGTCGTCGTGTTGCCAACCCCTTTGGCTCAGGATGGCCACCCCGACCAGCACCGCCAGAGCGGCGCCATAGGCCACGGGGCGCGCCCACAAGGCCGCCGGTCTGTGGCAGGCCACGGCGTTGGGCCAGGCCAGGCCGGGGATGGAAAACCATCGATAGCCCTTGGTCACCAGGTGGGTTTGAATGGTTTTCAAGGCAATGTCCGGTTCCTGGGCGCTGGCGATCGCGTGCTGCGCCCGCCCCGCTCCCCAGCTCCCAAAGGCCTCGGCGGTCCACTCGCGACGGATGTTGGCCCGCCAGGCGAACTCGGCGCTGTCGACGGCGCGAACCAGCAGGCTCAACATAATCAGCGCGATCAAGCCATAGAACCAAAGGGAATGAAAGAGGTCGAACGATTCCAGCGCCAGCCAGAAGGTGTTGGGCTGTCCGGCGGAGCTTGGGCTGGTTGCCAGCCAGCCGGCCGAGGGGTTCAACATTTGGGTCGAGAGTTTGGTTTGGAATGCAGCAAACGCCAGGGCAAGGGCCAGCAAGCCCAGCCACGCCATCAATGCCTGAGGGGCTGCCAGGAATCGCCAGGCAGCGCCCAGGGGATCGGGCCGGGACTTGGTCACAGGGGTCGGTTCGCTACTCATCTCAGCGTTTCTCTCGGGTTGAGCCCGGGCGGATGCCGATACAAAAGGCCCCAACACGACTCTGTTGGGGCCCGAAGCCACATTCCAAGCCACCCAAGGGACTTGAACCCTTAACCTGGCGCTTACGAAGCGTCTGCTCTGCCGTTTGAGCTAGGGTGGCGCGCGACTCTCGCCGCTCCAAGAACAGGGCCATTATACCAGCCTTCATGCCATATGGCAAATCGAATTCCAGAGAACGCTTCCCGCGGGTGCCTACATCACGCACTCCCAGGCGCCTGCCCGGTGCTTGTAGGCGCACGGCACGCCACACCCATGTGCATCAACGCAAGCATGTTGAGAAGCAATGGACAAGCGCACGAGCTCGTATCGATCTTGTGGACAGCCTTGCATGGAACCAAAAAGCCGTCACCCCCGCGAAAGCGGGGGTCCAAGCACTTCCTACAAAGGATGGATGCTGCCTGTGGGTACACAGGCGCTTGCGCGGGCATGACAGCGGTCGACGGATCCAACCTTCCTGTCGTTGCCTCTTGATGCCTATCGGGTGCGTTTCAAACCCGCCCCGGCGCCACGGCGCCTTTCCGTGCGCCCTCCCTGTGATTGTAGGGGCACGGCATGCCGTGCCCAAAGATCGGCGCCCGCAAGGGGGGCGCCCTTACAGGGTCTCCGATCCCGCCCGACGCTCGGCGGCTGCCTGCACAAACGCCTCGAAAAGCGGGTGGGGCTGGGTCGGCCTCGACTTGAACTCCGGGTGGAACTGGCAGCCCAGCATGAATGGGTGCTCCACCAGCTCGGCAATCTCGACCAGGCGTCCATCGGGCGACAGCCCCGAGCAGAGCATCCCCGCCGACGCCAACATGTCCCGATAGGCGTTGTTCACCTCGAAACGGTGGCGGTGGCGTTCGTGGACCAGATCCTGGCCGTAGGCCTGGGCCGCCCGGCTGCCAGGTACCAGTCGGCACGGGTGGAGGCCCAGGCGCATGGTGCCGCCCATCTCCAGGATGCCCTGCTGGTCGGGCATCAGGTCGATGACCGGATGCTCGGTTTTGATGTCAAACTCGGTCGAGTTGGGCTCGTCGCTGTCCAGGGCATGCCGGGCCAGCTCGATGATCATCACCTGCATGCCCAGGCACAGGCCCAGGTAGGGCAGGTTCTGCTCGCGGGCAAACCGGGCCGCCAGGACCTTGCCCTCGACGCCCCGATGGCCAAATCCCCCTGGGACGACGATGCCATCCAGCTTGTGCAGCCGCTGGATGCCGTATCGCTCCAGCTCCTCCGAGTCGATCCAGTCGATCTCGACCGAGACCCCGTGGCGCAATCCGGCATGTTGCAGCGCTTCGCGCACGCTCAAGTAGGCGTCGTGCAGTTCCACATATTTGCCCACCAACCCCACCAGGATCGGCTGTGTGGGGCGCCTCATCCCCTCCACGACCGCGATCCAGTCGCTCAAGTCAGGGGGAGAAGCCTGGGTCAGGCCCAGCCGCTCTACCAGGAAATTGCCCAGCCCGGCCTGCTCCAACACCAAGGGCACTTGGTAGATATTGGGCATGGTTTCCAGCGAAATCACCCCCCGCGGTTCCACGTCGCAGAACAGCGAGATTTTGGCCTGCACCGAGTCGTCCACGGGATAGTCTGTGCGGGCCACAATGATGTCGGGCTGAATGCCAATGCCCCTGAGTTCGCGGACGCTGTGCTGGGTGGGCTTGGTCTTGAGTTCGCCTGTCGACGAGATATAGGGCAGAAAGGTCACGTGGATATAGACGGTGTTCTCCCGGCCCACGTCCACGCGCATCTGGCGGATCGCTTCCAGAAACGGTTGCCCCTCGATGTCGCCCACGGTGCCCCCGATTTCGACAATGACCACGTCGGCGCCGGTGTCTTTGGCCACCAAGCGGATGCGGCGCTTGATCTCGTTGGTCATGTGGGGAATGGTCTGGATGGTGCCCCCCAGGTAATCGCCCCGGCGCTCCTTGGCGATCACTTCGGCATAGACCTGGCCCGAGGTTACATTGCTGGCGCGGGTCAGGTTCTCGCTGGTAAAGCGCTCATAGTGGCCCAGGTCCAGGTCGGTCTCGGCCCCGTCGTCCAGCACAAACACCTCTCCGTGCTGATAGGGCGACATGGTCCCCGGGTCCACGTTCAGGTAGGGGT
>CAYVLO010000024.1:0-15593 GCA_964452125.1 uncultured Anaerolineaceae bacterium
TGCTCCAACGCCGCGCCCCATCGGATGGCGCCCGACGTGCCTTTGATCATCCCTGAGGTCAATGCCGACCACACGGCCTTGATCGAGTATCAACGCCGGCACAGGGGTTGGAAGGGCTTGATCGTCACCAGCGCCAACTGCTCGACCACGCAATTGGCTCTGGCCCTCAAACCGTTGCAGGCGGCCTTTGGCCTGCGCAAATTGCTGGTGGTGACCATGCAGGCCATTTCCGGGGCGGGCCATCCCGGCGTGCCTTCGCTGGACATTCTGGGCAACGTGGTCCCTCATATCGGCGGCGAAGAAGACAAGATGGAGGTCGAGAGCCGCAAACTGCTGGGTCTCTTGCGGGACGATGGCATTGCGGCAGCAGAGATGGTGGTCAGCGCCCACTGCAACCGCGTTCCGGTCCGCGATGGTCACATGGAGTGCATTTCGGTCGAGTACGAGGCCAAGCCGGGCGTGGAAGAGGCGATGGCCGCCCTGGAGGAATTTCGCGGCGCCGATTCGGCGCGAGGGCTGCCCAGCACGCCGGAACAGCCGATCGTCGTGCGACGTGAAGCCGACCGGCCCCAGCCGATCCGCGATGTCGACACAGGGCAAGGGATGTCGGTGGTCGTGGGCCGGTTGCGGCCCTGCCCGCTGCTGGATCAAAAATTCGTGCTTTTGGGCCACAACACCGTCCGTGGTGCGGCAGGCGGCTCTATCCACAACGCCGAGTTGCTGGTGGCCCAAGGATGGATGGAGTAACGGGTTGGCCATCAAGGGTGCAAGGGGCGATCTCTCGCTACCTTGTCGACACTGAAGACTGGAGATGAACCCATGGACTATGCTCTCTGTTCCCTCACGTCACTGGCCGAGCTTTTTGACGACCGGATCGTGTATCGCAACCTGGTTCCGGCCGATGAACGGGTGCCGCCGTTTGCCGCATGGAAAGAGCCCCTGGGCCTGGAAGGCTCGGCTCTGCCGCGCAAGGCCGAGCCGACCTACGGGCGGGTGGTGGCCGAGATGTTGCGCCACGCGCGGAGGTTGGACCTGCCGGGCACAGAGATCGAACGGCTGATCTATATCGGCGACACCAAGTTGAACGACGGGACGGCGTTCCGCAACTTGTGCGCTGCGGGCCCTTGGCAGGGATGGGCCTTTATTGGCCGGGACGACATGCAAGCCCCCTCCCAGTTCGAGGCAGGGGACGGGCTCTATGTGGCCAATCGCTGGTCGGCGCTGGCAGATTTCGTCTCCTTCTTGGAGGAGCAACGGTTCGCCGTGGATGAAGCGACGGCGGTGGTGATCGACGTAGACAAGACGGCGGTGGGCGCCCGTGGGCGCAACGACAAGGTGATCGACGAGGCGCGGGTGGAGGCTGTCGAACGGACGGTAGCCAGCCTGTTGGGGTCCGATTTCGACAAGGTGGCCTTTCGCACCGCCTACGACCATCTGAATCAGCCGGCTTACCACACCTTTACCGCGGACAATCAGGATTATCTGGCCTACATCTGCCTGATGCTTGGCGCCGGATTGGTGCGGTTTGCCGCATTGCTCGACGAGATCGAGGCCGGCACCATGAGGACCTTTGGCGATTTTCTTGCGGTCTCCCACTCGCGACGCTCGGCCTTGGCTGGCACCGGTTTGCTCTCGGTCCATGACGAGGTGTGGGCGTGCGTCCAGCGCCAGGATCCTACGCCCTTTAAGGCCTTTCGCTATCAGGAGTACCAGACGACAGCGGCTCGCTTTGGGGATCTGCCGGGAGGGAGCGTCGGCGAGGTACTGGGCCAGCGCATTGTCATCACCCAGGAGGTTCGAGAAGCGGCAGCCGCGCTGCGTGCCCGGGGGGCGCTGCTCTTTGGCGTATCGGACAAGCCCGACGAGGCTTCGCTGCCAAACCCAGCCCAGGTGGCCCAAGGCTACAAGCCCTTGCACCGATTGCAGACGCTGGCAGTGGGTACAAGGTAGGGGTGGGTTTCAATCCCACCCATTGGGTGTCAAGGTGAGAGATGGCAAAGGGAAGGTAGGATCCGCCAGCATTCAGCGTGATGGCCCTGATTTTTGCTTCGATAGGGAGTAGGACACCCTGCTCCTGTTCTCAAGACACCGCCGGACAGAGCTGTCCGGCGGTTTTCGATCCCTGCTGACTCTGAGCCCGTAGCTCGTTGACGTAACTGGGGTGTCCTTTTGTGGTTTGACTTTTTGCATAATCTGTCATATACTTGTAGTTGGATGAAGATCAGGATAGTATTGTCTTGGATCGCTTGTTTGCCGGGTAAAGTGACGCAAACTCATCGGCAGTGCCCGCATGCAGGAACCCTTATCCACTCGCTGTGACCGATAGATGAGGTTTATCGGGGCATCGGGCATGCAAGGGGATGAAAGGAGAACGCTCAATGTCAGAATCCCAGGTAGCCGAGCTGTTGCGTAGGGGGATCGCAGCAGCCAAAGCGGGAAACAGCAAAGAGGCCGAATCCCTTTTGATGCAGGTGGTCGACCTGGACGAGCACAATGAGCAGGCCTGGCTGTGGTTGAGCGGGCTGGTCGAGTCGATGGACGACAGGCGTACCTGCCTGGAGAATGTGCTGGCGATCAATCCGGCCAACACCCATGCTCAGGCGGGCCTGCGCTGGCTGGCCCAACAACAGCCCGAGCCGGTGGTTGAGGAGCCCGAAGAGGCGCTGGAAGAGGAGGGGGGAGAGGAGCCAGAACCTGCCAACGCCCAGGACTTGTGCCTGCGCTGCGGATCTCTGTTGCCTGCGTCGGCCGCCCAGTGCCCGACGTGCGGCCAGGTCCTCTTGGTGGATTGCCCTGCCTGTGGTCAGTATGTGGAGATCGAACAGGCTGTATGCCCGGCTTGCGGTCAAGCGTTGGGCGATTATCGCCAGGGGGGCGCCTATTATCTGGGGTTGGCGAATGCCTATGTGGCCAACCAAAGAACGGAGCAAGCCTTGCAGGCCCTGAGATGGGTGGAGGCCGAGGCCGGCGACGACGCGCGATCTCTCGAAGGCGCGGCAGCGCTCTATGAAAAGCTGGGCCGCGCGGACTCGGCAATGGCCGCCTACGAGCGCGCTCTCACCCTTGCTCCCCAGAGCCCCGCAATTTGCACGCGGCTGGGTGCGCTCTATCGCCAGGCAGGTCGGCGCGACGAGGCGCGAGCCATGTACGAGCAGGCGCTCAAGCTCGGTGGTCGAAATGCCTTGGCTCTGACCGAGCTGGCCCGGCTGCAGATGGAACAGGAAGGTGCGACCAAAGAGACCATCCGCACGTTGGGACAGGCGGTCAAGCTGGATCCAAAACATGCGCCGGCGTATCTGGCTTTGAGCGATGCATACGTCCGCTTGGGGGATAGGCGTCAGGCCACCCGCCAGGCCCAGTTGGCCTGCGAGATGACGTCCCCCGAATCCACGTTGGGATTGGAAGCGCGCCGCAAGTTGTCCGAATTGCAACATGCCCCTGTCGGCCAGCCCGGGTCGGCAGAACCCAGCATGGCTTCTGCGCAGAGCCAAGATCGGCAAAAGCGCCCCGGTTGCCTCAGTATCTATGCCATTCTCCTGGGGCTTTTGGGCTTTGTGACCGTCCTTGCGGGCGCATTTCTGGGCATCCTTTCCGCAATTCAGGGCATCCAAGAGGTTATGAATCGGGTGGGGGATGCGGGCCTCCCCCTGGGAGTGATCTCCCTGTGGGGTGGTGTGGGTTTTGCCGTGTTGTCCGGCGTGGTGAGCATTGCCATTGCGTTGGGATTGTGGGCTCTCAAAAACTGGGCCCGCGTCCTGACCATCATCCTGCAAACGTTGGGGTTCATTGGCAGCTTGATTCTGGTCTTTTCGGTCGTGGCGGCGACCCGGGTGTTGACTTCGGGGCTCTCTACGACAAATGCTTCCTTGCCTATCCTGATCGTCCTCCTGGTCGGCCTGGTGATTCAGGCTTATGTGCTGTTTTGGTTTTTGGTGAATGGAAAGCTGTTCAAGTAATTCACGAGGTTTTGCCAGAGAGAACATTTCGGCAGGGTACAAATGACTGAACGATCGGCGATGAAAAAACCGCCAGCCTGGAAAGGCTGGCGGTTTTCGAACCCATTTTTTGACGAGTCTTGCCGCGAATGCCGATGGGATCGATGAGCCGTACAGGATTCGAACCTGTGACCCGCTGCTTAAAAGGCAGCTGCTCTGCCAAACTGAGCTAACGGCCCCCATTCCTGGCTATTTTACCATCAGCAGTCTCGTTTGGCAAACCGCGCGCGCCCGCAGGCACTTTTACTCCTCTTCGGGTTCCGGCTTCTGACGATAGTCCATGAAACGATATCCCACGCCACGCTCGGTGAGGATATAGTGGGGCTGACTGGGGTCGGGCTCGATCTTTTTCCGCAAATAGGTGATGTACAATCGCAGGAGGCCGGTCTCTTCGCGGTACTCGTATCCCCATACCTTCGATAGGAGCATCTCGTGCGTCATGATCCAGCCGGCATTGTTGACCAGGTGGTACAGCAGGCGGTGCTCGGTGGGCCGCAGCCGGATTCGCTCGCCCTCGACGATGACCTCTCGCTGCCGAAAGTCGATCTCGAGCCGGTCGTCGATGCGCAAAGAGGTTTTGGACACGGGCGAGGGCATCTCGGCCCTGCGCAAAACGGCGCGGATCCGGCTCGCTAGCTCGCGAGGGCTAAAGGGTTTGGTGATATAGTCGTCGGCGCCCAGCTCCAGGCCACGGATGCGGTCCTCTTCATCCCCTTTGACGGTAAGCATGATCACCGGCACGGTCGAGATTTCGCGCAGCCGTTCCAACGTCTCGAATCCATCCATCTCGGGCATCATGACGTCGAGCAGCACCATATCGGGCAACTCGTCCCGCACCCGATCCAGAGCCTCCATGCCTGTACCGGCTTCGGTCACCTGGTACCCTTCCAATTCGAGGTTCATGCGCACGAATCGCACCATGCGCGATTCGTCATCGACGACGAGGATTAGCTTATCCTGGGGTGATGCCATGAGTACGCTCCTTGAACGTCACCCAACAAGGTGGGTCGGCCTATTTCTTGGGCAGGCTGAACATAAAAATGGAGCCTCGACCTGGGGCGCTCTCGACCCATACCCGCCCACCGTGCGCCTCGACGATGGCCTTGACCAGGTACAGGCCGAGGCCTGTGCCCTCGGTCGTACGACGCAGGCTGGTTTCCACCCGATGGAAGCGGTCAAAGATCCGCCCCTGCTCTTCGGCCGGGATGCCAATGCCCTGATCGGCCACATATACGGTTACACCCGTCGCGTCGGTCCGCCCGCCGATCCATACCGATCCGCCGCCGGGCGAATATTTGACCGCGTTGCTCACCAGGTTGGTCAACACCTCGCGCAGTCGCTCGGGATCGCCCCAGACCGGCGGAAAATCGGGGGCAAAGTCGATCTCAAAGGTATGGACGCGGGTCTGGGTGCGAAAGCCCTCAATCACCCGCTCGACCAATCGGGGCAGATTCACGTCGGTCGGCTCCAGCTTGAGCCCGCCCGCCTGGATGCGGCTGGCTTCGAGCAGGTCGTCGATCAGGTGGGTCAGGTGATCGGATTCCTCGGCAATTACGCTCAGGCTTTCCTGCATGGTCTCTCGATCCCAGTCGGCATCGTCGCGGCGCAACGTCTCGGCATAGCCTTTGATAAGGGCGACGGGCGTCTTGAGTTCGTGAGACACCACAGACACAAAGGTGGACTTGAGTTCCTCGGCTTGTCGAAATCGGGTGATGTCGACGACGTTATAGATGGTGCGCGCCAGATTGCCCTCCTCGTCGTAGAGGGGGGTGATGGTGACGCCCACCGTCAGTTTGGGCCCACCCCGGCGGACAATGTCGCCCTCGACAAAGAAACGCTCTTGGGCCGCTGAGGAACGCCGGGATGGCGGTTCGGGCAAGGGGAGGATCTGCTCCTGGCGGTCGATCAACGCCAGCACCTGGTCCACCGGGTACCCGAGGGCCTCTTCTGCTTGCCAGCCGGTCATGTGGGTCAGTGCTCGGTTGAAAACCTGGATCTCGCCCACCGCGTCCACAATGGTCACGCCCTCAGCACTGTTGTCGATAATGGCCGAGAGGGCCTCCCGTTCTTCGCTGACCTGCTGGTAAAGCTCGGCGTTGCGTACCGAAATGGCAGCCTGGTCGGCAAAGGCGGCTAGCAAGGCCCGGTCGCTGGTGGAAAAGGCGCCGCCTCGGCTGCGAAAGATATAGATGACTCCCAGGAGTTCTTTTTCGATGACGAGGGGCAGGGCAACGACCTGGCTCAGCGCCAGGCCCGCGGCGGCAGCGACCAACCCCAGCCGCATCTGGAGATCGGGGATCTGCCAGTGGGAGGGAGCGGTATGAAAGTCGCGCAGGCCCGGCAGGTCGGCCCACAGGGGCTGGAAAAAGCGCAGCAATCCGGACGAAAGGCCATAGCTCGCCCTCACGCGGATAACATTGTCCCGTCCGCGCAGGACGATCAGCCCGACTTGCCCGCGCAAGAGCTCGACCGCGCTCTTGAGGGTCAGTTCCAAAAGCGAGGCCAGCTCGAGCCGAGCCGTCATGGCCCGGCTGATTTCGAGAAGATAATCGCGCTGACGGAGTTGATAGTCCTGCATGAGCCCGCGCCCACCGTTTTCAATAAATCGTGCGCACAACCGAGAAGGGTTGCCCAGTACTCGATTATTGTAGCACAGGCCAGGCGGGAAGGCAAACAGACATTAGTCAGGGCCCAGGGGAATCGGATGGTGATTGACAGCGCAGCGCCCCACCCCCACGGGGATGAGGCGCTGGCCAATTGCGTTCGGAGGGGGCGGTTTTGTCACGCGCCGTATTTGTTCAGGCGAAGGGCATAGCCCAGCGCTAAGGGGAGTTCATCGGTAGCCGGGAATACCCCCAGGCTGCCCCGAGCGCAGGCGCGCTCGCCGCACGAGGTCGCGCCGTCGGGCAGGCAGGTTTGACTCCACAGCATCGTCGGCACGGGATGCCACGAATGGCTTTTCAGCACCGCCGGCGTCGAGTGATCGCCGGTGACGATGAGCACATCGGGGTTCAGGTCCATGATGGCTGGGATGACGGTTTCGTCCACGTGCTCGATGACGCCGACTTTGCGATCAAAGTCGCCGTCTTCTCCTGCCGAGTCGGTCTTTTTGACGTGAAAGAAGAAATAGTCATAGTCCGACCAATGGGCTCGAAGGGCTTCCACCTCGGCCTCCACCTCTTCGCCCTGTACGGGCAACACATCCATGCCGATCAATTTGGCCACGCCTCGGTACATGGGGTAGGTGGCAATGGCCCCGGCCTTGAGCCCAAACACATCCTGGAATTGGGGCAGGCCGGGATCTTGAGCGATGCCCCGCAGGTTCACCGAGTTGGCGGGTTCATGGCCCTTGAGGATTTCGCGGGCAGCCGCGATCCAGGCATTGATGAGGGCCGCCGTGGGTTCCGATTCCTCATCCAGGGCCAGGGCAGGCAGGGAAGGGACGCCCGTCTTTTGGGGATCGGTGTCCTGGACGTTTGCAAACAGGGTCTGGCCTGCGGTAGGCCGAATCACGAGGACAAAGCGGTACTCTTTTTCTGAGAACACAAAGACCTCGACCTCTGGAAACTGGATGTCCCGAAGCAGGGTCACGAGCTGTTGCCCGACCTTGGTGGGGATGCGGCCGGCCCGCCGGTCAGTGATGAGTCCCTGGTCGTCGACCGTGCAAAAGTTGCCCCGCGCCGCCACGTCGCCCGGCTGGAGATCAAAGCCGATGCCCAGGGCCGAAAGCACGCCGCGCCCCACTTTATATTTCACCGGGTCGTAGCCGAACAAAGCCAGATGGGCGGGACCGCTGCCCGGGGTTATGCCCGGGCCGATGGGAACGGCCAAGCCCAACTGGGCCTCGCCGGCCAATGCGTCCAGGTGAGGGGTGTGGGCCGTTTCCAGCTCGGTCTTGCCGCCTGGCTCGCGCGGTAGGCCCCCCAGGCCATCCATGACCAGGTGGACGATCTTGGTCTCTGCCGTCATATGCAGGCTCTGTAATTGTTTGAAATCCATCGAGTCTCCTTGTACGCTAGATAAACACCACTCTCAGTCACCGAAGCGAATGAGAGTGATGAAGGACATCGTATGGCCGGACGAGAATTAGCGGATGGCCTGTTCGGTCTCCCGATCAAAGAGATGGGTGTTGTCCATGTTGACGACGACGTCCATCTCCTTCCCGATCCGCGCCGAAGTCCGTGGGTCGAAACGGGCGATAAACTGCTTCTGGCCCGACAGCAAATAGACATTGATTTCGTTGCCCATCAGCTCTGTGACGTCGACTGTGGCCGTAAGGGGTTCGGCCCGGATGCCGGGAGGAGTGAACTCGCGGTCGTGAAAGTCCTCGGGCCGGATGCCAAAGATGACCTGCTTGCCCAGGTATGGACGAGCGGCCTGGGCTTTTTCGGGCGGCAGTTTGAGGCGGAAGGTGCCGCTGTCGGCGTAGGCGTCGCCATCCTGTTCCACCAACGTGGCGTCAAACAAGTTCATGGCGGGGCTGCCGATAAAGCCCGCCACAAAGACGTTTTCGGGCTTGTCATACAGATTTTGGGGCGTATCGATCTGCATCATCAGGCCGTCCTTGAGAACGCAGATGCGAGAGCCCATCGTCATGGCTTCGGTCTGGTCATGGGTCACGTAGATGAAGGTGGTTTCGAGGCGTAGATGCAGTTTCGAGATCTCGGCTCGGGTCTGAACGCGGAGTTTGGCGTCCAGGTTGGACAAGGGCTCGTCCATGAGAAACACGGCGGGTTCGCGGACGATGGCCCGGCCCAGTGCGACGCGTTGGCGCTGACCGCCGGAGAGTTGCTTGGGTTTGCGGTCCAGCAGGGTTTCGATGCCCAGAATGCCGGCAGCTTCCTTCACCCGGCGATCGATCTCGGTCTTGGGTGTCTTGCGCAGTTTGAGGCCAAAAGCCATGTTGTCATAGACCGACATGTGAGGATAAAGGGCATAGCTCTGGAAAACCATCGCGATGTTCCGGTCTTTGGGCGGTACATCGTTGACGACGCGGTCGCCAATGGAGATGATCCCCTCGCTGATCTCTTCCAGGCCGGCCAACATGCGCAGGCTCGTCGATTTACCGCAGCCGGAAGGACCCACGAATACCAGGAACTCTTTGTCTTCGATAAAGATGTCGAGGTCCTGGACAGCAACCACATCGCCAAATCGTTTCCAGACATGGTCGTAGGTAATGCTTGCCATTATTCGATTCTCCTTGTGCGAATTCATTCGAGACGACAGAGACAGAACTGTTCGGTCGCACCCCCATGGGGTACGGGCTCATTGCCAAAACCGCTCTCTACCATCTCAGGGAAATAGTTACATGCTTGGGTGTTGCAGGACGCGAGCTGCAAGAGGGGGCAGTCTGAAGGCTGCATCCGCTGCAGCGAGCGGTCCCGCTCGAGTAGTTGGTTCGGTTTTTCACCTCCTTGGCGCCGGCCCGGAAAGGCGAAAAGCACGCCTTTTCCCCTTTGGCCTTCCTCCGGCAATGGCGAAAAAGGGGAGAACTGGGCTCATTATACCCCATTTTCCCTCAGATGGCAAACTGGCTGATTGAATGCCGGGCATCGCGCGCCCTGATACCACAACCCACACTTGTCGGTCTGGGGCTTTTGGAGTATAATCTGTCCGATCCGGTGGAGGAAGGATGTCAGGGTTTGTACTTGGCAAGCCGGATTGTGCGTGGAGCGAGTCTCATCATTTGTGCAATCAAGAGGAGGAGAAGGCCCATGGCATCAGTCGATGTTCGTGTCGTTCCGGTGACCACCAAGGAAGAGCGAGTGGCGTTTGCCAAGTTCCCCTGGCGTCTCTACAAAGGCGATCCCTACTGGGTTCCCCCCATTTTCAACGACCGACTTGCCCTGCTCGATCCGGGCAAACACCCCTTCCACGAACACGCCGAGGCGCAGCTCTTTCTGGCCTGGAGAGGTGAGGAGGTGGTGGGCACCATCAGCGCGCACATCAACCACCGGCACAACGAGATCTATGGCGACAAGGTGGGCTTTTTCGGCTTTTTTGAGGTCGTTCATGACTATGCTGTGGCAGAGGCCCTCTTGGAGGCGGCGGCGACCTGGCTCCGCCAGAAAGGGATGGAAGCCATACGGGGACCCGAGAGCTTTTCTCAGAATGAAGAGTGTGGCCTTCTCATCGATGGCTACGACGGTTCCCCTGTGGTGATGATGACCTACAATCCCCCCTACTACAAAGAGTTTCTCGAAGGGGCGGGCTTGGAAAAAGCCCAAGACCTCTATGCCTGGCTGATCCGGACCTCGATTTTTGACTATGATGTACAACGCATGCCCCGCAAGTTTGTGAATGTGGCCGACCAGGTTCGCCAGCGCAAGGATCTGGTGCTGCGCAAGATCGATATGAAGCAGTTTGACCAGGAGGTCGAACGGGCCAAGCATGTGTACAACCTGGCCTGGGAAAAGAATTGGGGCTTTGTGTCGATGACGGATCGCGAGATGGAACATCTGGGCCAGGAACTCAAAATGGTGCTGGACCCGGATCTGGTCTATTTTGCCGAAATGCACGGCGAGACGGTTGGGCTTTCACTCGGTGTGCCCGACGTCAATCAGGCGCTGCACAAAGCCATGCCGCAACCCAACACCTGGAGTTTGCCCCTCACGCTGCTCAAATTTCTGTGGCACCGGCGCAAGATCAATACCTTCCGCTTGATGATCATGGGGGTCGTCCCCGATTACCGGGCCCTGGGCATCGACTCACTGTTCTATGTGGAGACGGCCCGAGCGGCTTTTGCCAAAGGGTACGAGTTCTGCGAGATGTCGTGGATCCTGGAATCCAACGACATGATGAACTGGATCATTGAACGGCTGGGGGGCCGAGTCTACAGGACCTATCGCATCTATGAGAAACCATTGTGAGTGATGCTCGTAGATCATAAGGTGTCTGTGGGAGGGGAATCATCCGTTTGGACCCCTTCAGAAGTTGGCCCGCTGCTCGGAATCTGGTATACTGATCCGTGCCCGTTGTCGGGTTTTCGGACTATTTTTTTTGCGGGAGCGATTGGCAGACTATGGAGCTAGAGAAACGTGCCTGGTACAGCCTTAGCGCGGATGAGGCGGTTGCTGCAATCAACAGCCATTTCGAGCGAGGCTTGACCGAACAAGAGGTCACCAAGCGACAGGAAAAATTCGGACCCAACCAATTGCGCGAGGCGCCGGGACGGAGCTTTTGGAAGATGCTCCTGGACCAGTTCAACCAGTTTCTGGTCCTGATCCTCATTGTGGCCGCCATCGTTTCGGCCCTCATCGGCTGGAGTCAGTACAGTCGCACGGGCGAGACGACCGAGTTCATCGATGCCATTGCCATTATGGCTATTGTGATCCTCAATGCCATCCTGGGAGTGGTGCAAGAAGGGCGGGCCGAACAGGCGCTGGCGGCCCTCAAAAAGATGGCAGCGCCCAACGCCCAGGTAATCAGGGATGGGCATACGGTGACCGTTCCGTCGAACGAACTGGTTCCGGGCGATATTGTCATCCTGGAAACAGGGAACTATGTGCCGGCGGATGTGCGGTTGGTCGAGAGCGTGAATTTACGCATCGACGAGGCCTCGTTAACCGGGGAATCGGTGTCTGTGGGCAAGGATGCTCGCGAGGTGTTGGGCGAGGCGACCTCGATTGGGGACCGTCGCAACATGGCGTTTATGAGCAGCCTGATCACCTATGGGCGCGGACGCGGCCTGGTGGTGGGCACCGGCATGGATACCGAGATCGGCAAGATCGCCGAGATGATCCAATCGTACGAGGAAGAGCCGACGCCCCTCCAGATCAAGCTGGATCAGCTTGGTCGGACCCTGGGAGTGATCACCCTCGTCGTCTGTGGGCTCGTGGGGTTGATCGGCATCATCCGAGATACCTCCATCGGAGTCCTCTTTAGCCAGGGCGTCGACGCCTATTTTGGCATTGAAGAGACCGTTCCCACCTTGATCGAGATGTTCATGGTTGCCGTGAGTTTGGCAATCGCGGCTGTGCCCGAGGGGTTGGCGGCTGTGGTGACCATTGCACTGGCGCTAGGCATGCAAGAGATGGTCCGGCGCCACGCTTTGATCCGCAAGCTCCCGGCAGTGGAGACGTTGGGTTCGGCGACGGCCATCTGTTCCGATAAAACGGGTACCCTTACCCAAAACGAGATGACGGCCGTGCAGATGTATGTGGACCGCAGCCTGCTGAGCATTACTGGAGAAGGGTATCGCCCGAACGGCGAATTCCAAGACAGCGGGCAACCGGTGGGACTGGGTGGCTATCCAGGGATGCGCTTGTTGCTGCGGGCCGGGCTCTTGTGCAACGATGCACGCCTGGAAGAGAGTCAGGACAATGGAAACGCGACCTGGCGCATTGCGGGCGATCCGACCGAAGGCGCCTTTGTGGTGGCGGCAGCCAAGGCTGGTTACTGGCGCGATGAATTGAGCAAAGAGTATCCTCGCCTGGCCGAAATCCCCTTTGACTCGGAGCGGAAGCGCATGACCACCTTCCACCCCGATCCGCGTTACGGGGGCTATGTGGCCTATATGAAGGGGGCGCCCGATATCGTGCTGGGGTTGTGCCATCAGGTGCTGGAAGATGGCACGATGCGACCGTTGACCGAGGAACGGTGCGCGAATATTTTGCACGAAAACGAATCGCTGGCTGCCAACGCACTGCGCGTCTTGGGGGTTGCCTTTCGCCCGCTGGATGGCGTGCCGGAGAACCCCCAGCCTGAGACAGACGAGCAAGGTTTTACGTTCGTGGGCTTGTTGGGCATGATCGATCCGGCTCGTCCCGAAGTCGCACCGGCAATTGCCACGGCGCGGCAGGCCGGTATCGAGACGGTGATGATCACTGGCGATTACCTGAACACGGCGGTCGCCATTGGCAAGGAAATCGGTCTGTTGAAAGAGGGAGCCAAGTCACTCACAGGCGCCCAAGTGGACAGCATGGACGAGGATGAGTTTACCTCGTTGGTTGAAGACGTGCGGGTCTATGCCCGGGTTTCGCCGCAGCACAAAGTCAAGATCGTCGAAGCCCTCAAGGCCAGGGGACACGTGGTCGCCATGACAGGCGATGGGGTCAATGATGCGCCAGCGCTCAAGCGGGCGAATATCGGCGTGGCGATGGGCATCACCGGCACAGACGTCTCGAAAGAGACGGCCGACATGGTGCTCACCGACGACAACTATGCCAGCATCGTCTCGGCCATTGAGCAGGGACGGATCATCTATTCGAACATTCGCAAGTTCGTGTACTATCTCCTCTCGTGCAATATGGCCGAGGTGACGATCCTGTTCTTTGCGATGTTGGTGGGTTGGCCCCTGCCCTTGATCCCGATCCAACTGCTGGTGTTGAACCTGCTGACCGACGGCGCACCGGCCCTGGCGCTGGGCATGGAAAAGGGCGATCCCGATATCATGCAGCAAAAGCCGCGGGCCGTGCACGAGCCGATTATCAACCGGGAGATGGTGATTGGCATTGTCGTGCAGACCGTGGCCATTTCGATAGCCGTTCTCACAGCTTTCCAAATCGGCATGAACGCCGGCATGGAACATGGCCGCACGATGGCCTTTGCCACCTTGTCGATCTCGGAACTGCTCCGGGCCTATACTTCGCGATCCGAGCGGTATGCACTATGGGATATCGGCATCTTTTCCAACAAATGGATGCAGTGGGCGGTGTTGGCGTCGCTGCTGATCTTGTTGGCCATCATCTATGTGCCGTTCCTGGATCCGGTCTTTGGCACCACCTTCCTGACGGTTCAGGATTGGCTGATCATGCTGCCCTTGATCCTGATTCCCTCCATTGCCGCCGAGGCGAACAAGTGGGTGCTGCGAAAGATGAGCGAGCGGGATCTGGTCGCTCGCATGAGCTAGCGGCTCAGGGGCTGCATGGGAGCCTGTGCGGTGCAAAGAAGGGGCCTAGCAGCCTGTCGGAGAGAAAACCACCGAGGCAAAACACCGTCTGTTCTGTCATTCTGAGGCCCCGAAGGGGCCGAAGAATCTCGCTTGTTGGCTGTCAAATGCGATCTAATGGCGAGATTCTTCGTCGCTCCGGCGGCTTCGCCGCCTCCGCTCCTCAGAATGACAGCCCTCTCCGACAAGCTGCTAGCTGCGCCCAGCATCCCCCTTGGCCTTTAGGCGAGCCACCGCGCGGGCGATGATCTGGTCGTGATCAAAGGCCAGAGGGGGGAGATCGTCCAGATCGAACCATCTTGCATCTGCAGCATCACTGGCGGCTCTGGGCCGCCAGTTTTGTTTGTCGCCGGCGCCTGGCCAGGCCAGATAGGCCACGCTGATCGTCCACCCGCGAGGGTCTCGACCGGGATCGCCAAAGGTGTACAATTGCTCCATGTGGGCAGGCCGTGCGCCGGTCTCTTCCCACAACTCGCGGCGGGCGGCTGCTTCCAGCGGTTCGTGAGGCTCGACAAAACCGCCGGGCAAGGCCCAAAACCCCTCGAAAGGTGGATGGGCGCGTTGGATGAGCAGAACCTGGTTCTGCGGCGAAACCAGGATGACATCGACAGTGACCGAGGGGCGCTCGTATCGCGGGTCGGGCATGGGTTATCGACTCCTTTGAGACGACTATATCCCAACGGGCCGGGTTTGTCAAATGGGCCAGGCCCGAGCCAAGCTCAGAGGATAACTCGCGCATGGCGGGCAGGAACGGTTTGACTTCTCACACCTTTTGATGTACACTAGAAAATGGGCACAGTATCAAAACCTGTGCATTGGAGAGAATGAATGGCAGAAACTGGCAAGACCAAAGCCCTGGAAACGACTCTGGCGACGATCCAGAAGCGCTACGGAGAGGGCGCGATCATGCGGCTGGGGCAAGCGTCGCATCTAAAGATCGAAGCCATTCCCACGGGGTCGTTGTCGTTGGACCTGGCCCTGGGAGTAGGCGGGGTGCCGCGGGGGCGCGTGACCGAGATCTATGGGCCGGAGGGCTCGGGCAAGACGACCATCTGCCAGCACATCGTGGCCGAATCGCAGCGGATGGGGGGCGTGGCGGCCTTTATCGACATGGAGCACGCCCTGGACCCGGTGTACGCGGCCAAGTGCGGGGTGAATGTCGACGAGCTGTACATATCCCAGCCGGACACGGGCGAGCAAGCGCTCGAGATCGCCGAGGCGCTGGTGCGCAGCGGGGCGGTGGATGTGATCGTCGTAGACTCGGTGGCGGCGTTGGTGCCGCGGGCCGAGATCGAAGGGGACATGGGAGACAGCCATCCTGGGTTGCAGGCGCGGTTGATGAGCCAGGCGTTGCGAAAGCTGAGTGGGGCGATCAAGACGAGCAACGCAGCGATGGTGTTCACGAACCAGTTGCGGCAAAAGATCGGGGTGATGTTTGGGAGTCCCGAGACGACGTCTGGCGGTATGGCCCTCAAGTTTTATGCGTCGGTGCGGCTGGACGTAAGGCGGATCGAGGCGATCAAGTCGGGAGGAGATGTCATCGGGAACCGGACGCGGGTACGGGTAAAGAAGAACAAGGTGGCGCCGCCGTTTCGGGAATGCGAGTTTGACATCATGTACGCCGAGGGGATCAGCAAGGAGGGGGACGTGCTGGACCTCGGGGTAGAGTTGGATTTGATCGAGAAGCGGGGGTCGTTCTATTCGTACAA
>CAYVLO010000025.1:0-15073 GCA_964452125.1 uncultured Anaerolineaceae bacterium
ATGACAAAATAGACGGCGTTTTGCCTCGGTGGTTTTCTCTCCGACAGGCTGCTAGATTCAAAGAAAAGGGCTCTGCGCAAAGCAGAGCCCGTTCTTGCGTCGGGAGTCTGGCCCCTCAGGCCAGTCGTTCTCCGTACCAGGCCTTGTAATACTCCATATACTCGCCGCTCTTGATCTTGCGCCACCACCATTCGTTTTCCACGTACCACCGCACAGTCTTCTCGATGGCCTGCTCAAAGGAATGACTGCTCTGCCAGCCCAGGGCCCGGATTTTGTCCACGTTGAGGGAATAGCGGCGATCGTGACCGGGACGGTCGGTGACGTGGCGGAGCAAGCTATAGGGCTTGCCCAGCAGGTCGAGAATGGCATGGGCCATCACCAGGTTCTCGGTCTCGGTGCCGGTGCCCAGATTGTACACCTCCCCGATCTGGCCCTTGTGCAGCACCACGTCGATCCCCTCACAATGGTCGAGCACATACTGGTAATCGCGCATCTGGCGCCCATCGCCATATACCGGCATGGGCAGGTCGTCAATGGCGTTGGTGACGAACAGCGGCACCACCTTTTCAGGGTATTGGTACGGGCCGATGTTGTTCGATCCCCGGGTCAGGGTGACGGGCGTGCCAAAACTGTTGTGGTAGGCCAGGCACATCAGGTCGCCGCCAGCCTTGCTGGCCGAATAGGGGCTGCGGGCCTGGAGGGAATCGGTCTCCAGCGACGAGTGGCCCTCGGGAATGTCGCCATACACCTCATCCGTCGAAACCTGATGGTAACGCTCCACCTGGTAGGTCTTGGCCGCCTCCAGCAGCACATAGGTGCCATATACGTCGGTCTTGATAAAGGCATCTGGCTCCATGAGGGAGCGGTCGACGTGGGTTTCGGCGGCAAAATTGACGATGGTGTCGATATCCTGGCTGCGCATGACCGCATCCACCGCGGCGGAGTCGGCGATGTCTCCCTGCACAAAGGTGTAGCGATCCCCAAAACTCTCCTCGACGTCCTTGAGATTGTCCAGATTGCCGGCGTAGGTCAGCTTGTCCAGGACCACAAGGTGATAGTCGGGATAGTGGGTCAGTATGTGTCGCACAAAATTGGAGCCGATGAATCCGGCCCCGCCCGTGACGAGCAGGTTCTTCATGGCACAGTCCTCCTCAGTTGCGATATGGGGCGGGTTCAGGCCTTTAGAAGGCGGCGCACCCGGCGCACGACCTTGTCGGGACGGGCGTAGCGGCCCCACAGATAGGCCGCCTGACGCCGGACGGCATGGACCGGCTTGCGCCGCTGGCTCTCTTTGAGGGCCCACTGCAAGAACTCGGGGTCTTGGCCGCGGATCTTGACGTCCCACGGGTTGCGCCGATACTGGTCGTGGCTGGTGATCAGGCTCAGGTCGTGCTCGATGCAGTAATCGTACAGGTCGCTGCCGGGGTGAGGCGTGTAAAAGGCCGGGCTGTACCAGTCGGGGTCGATCTCTTTGAGCATCGAGATCGTCTCCCGCACCTCGTCCTGGGTTTCGGTGGGCAGCCCCAGCATATAGTTGGCCCAGATTTTGATGCCATACTTGCGACAGACGCGCGCCGCAGCCAGGTTCTTTTCCCGCGTGGTCCCTTTGCGCAGGAATTTGAGCACGCGGTCGCTGCCGCTCTCAAAGCCGATGAAATAGCCCTTGAGCCCTACCTCGGCCATACGCCGGACCATGTCCTCGTTCTTGGCAATGATATCGGCGCGGCTCTGGCAGAAGAAGGGCTGATGGAATCCCCGGGCCTCGTACAGGTCGCAGAATTCCAGCACCCACTCGCGATTCTCGGTCAGGCAGTCGTCGTGGAACATAAAGCTGGCGAATTGGTACCGCTCGCGCAGCTCTTCCAGCTCGGCGATGATGTTGGCGGGGCTGCGCTTGCGGACCTTGCGGCCAAACAGCGATCGCTCAGCGGGCTGGCAAAAGTTACAGTTGTACTTGCATCCCCGTCCTGCAATGATGGTCAGGAAGGGGGCCGGCAGATCGGGCACAAAGGGCACCTCGGGCGAGTCCAGGGTGTAGCCATACTTTTTCCATTCGGACAGGAACAGCTCCCGATCCGGGAAGGGCAAAGCATCCAGGTCGGGCATTTCGCCTTCCAGGACGCGGTTCTCGGGCCGGCGACCTGCCTGGAGTTCGCCCAGCAGCCAGGGAAAGGTGACTTCGCCCTCGCGGGTGACCACATAGTCAAACTGCGGGATCTCGGCGACCTCCTGAACCATAATGGTGGGGTGGGGGCCGCCGACCACGACCACGGTATCGGGCAGGACCTCTTTGACGATGCGGGCCGCTTCGGTGGCTGGATTATAGTCCACGCTCATCATCGTGAGCGCAACCACCAAAGGCCGTCGTTTTTGTAGCTCCGATCGAAATTCATCCCAGCCCGAAAGAGCTCGGAGATCGATCAAGTTTATGTCAAAACCCTGGGCCTTGGCGGCGCTGGAAAGGTGGGCCAACCCATGGCTCACCCATCCAGCCTCCATCCCCTGGCCCAGGCTGTTGAATCCATACCCGGCGATGCCGGGGTAGATCAAGGAAACACTCATGCGTCTGTACCTCGTAGGTGTTGGCTGCGGATGCCAGGCAGCTCAGGTTCGGCTGCCTGGCATCTTCCAAGCGTATGGATTATTTCCTCCGCTGCCAACGGGTCTTTTTCAGCATTTTGCGGTGCTTGTGCTTGGACGCTTTTTTCTGACGCCACTTTTTTACCGTACCCATAGTGTCACCTCCTCTATGCAAATCTCGGTTTCGTCTTGGTCAAAAGGCTCACAAAATGCCCACCGTGCTGTGATCGCCCAGGGTCATTTTGAGCGCCTTGGGCTTGATGGGCGAGCGCGTGATGATCGAGCGCCGTCCGATCAAACTATCTTCAATCCGATAGGGGATATCGAGCACCTGGCTGTGCTCCAACACGATGCTGTGCTCGATCTCGCTGTCCTCGATCAACACATTGTGATAGATCGAGGTGAACGGCCCCACGTAGGAATTCACAATGCGCGAGTCCTCGCCGATGATCGCCGGGCCGCGGATGCGGCTGTTGATCACCTCGGCCCCTTTTTCGATGGTCACCTTGCCGTTGACCTGCGAGTCGTGGTCGATGTACCCTTCGATGCGGTGGTCGATCTCGTCCAACACCAGATCGTTGGCTTCTAGCATGTCGCCTGGGGCGCCGGTGTCGATCCACCAACCCCGATGGACGTAGGGATGGACGTTGTAGCCCTTGTTCACCAGATACTGGATAGCGTCGGTGATCTCGAGCTCGCCGCGCCACGAAGGCGTGATGGCATCGACCGCCTCCCAAATGTTCTCATCGAACATATAAATGCCCACCAGAGCCAGGTTGCTGGGCGGATTGCGCGGCTTTTCCACCAGGCGAACGATGCGGCGCGTGTCGGGCTCCAGCTCTGCCACCCCATACTGGGAAGGGTTTTCGACCGGCGTGAGCACGATCTGGCAGTTGTAGTCGCTCTGCTCAAACTGGCTGATCAGGCCCGAGATTCCCCCCTCGATGACATTGTCGCCGAGGAACATGACAAAACGGTCGGTGCCCAGGAAATCGCGGCTCACCTTGACGGCGTGGGCCAGACCCAGGGGCTGCTCCTGACGGATATAGGTGATCTGGACCCCCCAGCGGCGACCTGCGCCGACGGCCTCTTGGATCTCTGGGGCTGTGTCTCCCACCACGATGCCAATCTCCTCGATGCCCGAATCGCGGATGGCCTCAATGACGCGAAACAGGACCGGCTTGTTGGCAACCGGCACCAGTTGCTTGGCCCGGGTGTACGTGATCGGGTACAGCCGGGTGCCTTTGCCTCCACTTAGAATCAGTCCTTTCATGGTCTCACGCGTTCTCCTTCGAGTTTTTCACGAGAGTGCGACGGTTCAGGTTCGCCATCCTGCGCTACGCCCCGTCCTGTCTGACCGGACAATCATCCTTACGAGGAAGAGGGATGCTCACCATCGATCACGCAGATGGGACAGCCGTCGCACAGGTCGCGCCCCAATTTCTGCAGGTAGGCCTCGCGCTTTTCAGCCAGCTTTTGCACTTCATCAGCCGAAAGGGTGTGCACCTTACCCAACTGCTGAGCCGTCAGAGTGATCTGGGCCGTGTGCTCGACGCGCTCCAACAGCATGTAGGCCTTCCACACCGAACTGCCCACCGTCAGGCTGCCATGATGGGCCAGGATCACGGCGTCGTGGTCCCGAACAGCCCGCCGGATGCTGTCCGACACCTCAGTGGTGCCGGGCGTGGCATACTCGGCGATGGGGATGCTGCCCAGAGTGACAATCACCTCCGGCAGCACACAGCGCGCCAGCGATACACCGGCGATGCTAAAAGCCGTGGCAATCGGCGGATGGGCGTGAACGATGGCGTTCACGTCCGGGCGCTGCTGATAGACCTCCAAGTGCATCAGGATCTCGGACGAGGGCCGCTGGCCCCGCCCCCGGTAGCTGGGCAGCAGCGCGCCATCGTTGCGCACCACCACCAGATCGTCAGGCGACAGGAACCCCTTGCTCAGCCCACTGGCTGTGACCAGAATACGGTCGGGACCCAGCCGCGCCGAGATGTTGCCGTCGGTCGAGACGACATAGCCCCGCTCCCACATGAGCCGCCCAATGCGCACGATCTCGTGTCGAAGCTCGTACTCGGTCATCGGCTTGCTGCTGGCTTGCTGCCCATACACCATGCTTCAATACTCGCGTCCCGGTGGGCAGCCCAACGGTCAGGCCTATACCGGGAACGTCGAACCTTCCATGTCGATTTCGTCTACAATGCCCACCACCACGGCCCGGATGGCGCCCATCGGCTCGCGGCCCAATATCTGGCGGGCCGAGTTGCCCTCGTCGAGGACCAACACCAGGTCGCCCACACCGGCCTGCACCATGTCGACGGCAATGTCGTACTTGGCAGTCGCCTTGCCTTCCAGGTTCAATCGATCCACGATCAGCAATTTGCGACCGTCAAAGGTCTCATTTTTGATGGTGGCGACCACCGTTCCGCTCACACGCCCTATGTACATCAGTCCACGTCCACCTGATCGACGATGCCGGCAATGGAGGCATCGACGGGCACGAAGGTCTCGGGCAAGGTCAGCGCTGCCTCCCGGCTATAGATCATAAAGACCAACTCGCCCGGCCCCGCTTGCGCCGTTCCATCGGCCGCAATCAGCGGCTCGCCGGCCGGTTGCTGATTCCGGTCCAGGGGCTGGACGACGAGCAATTTGACGCCCTCCAATCCCGGCGACTTTTGCGAGGCGACCAACGTACCAATGACGCGTCCCAATTGCATCTTAGAGAATCTTTTCCCGCATCTGCTCGTGAAGCCGGGGGATGATCACCTGACGGACCAACAACCCCTCTTGCTTGACCATCTCGACGCCGGCGTGCATGGCCGCCTCTACGTCGGCCACGACACCCTCCATCAGCACAAAGCTCTTGCCCCCCAGTCCGTTCGCCAGCCGGATCTCTAGCAACTGGACATCGGCGGCCTTGACGGCGGTATCAGCCGCGACGATGCAAACGGCTGCCGTGACCGTTTCGATGATCCCCAGCGCCTCGTCCCCGCGGGGCGGGGTGGCGCTCATCAGCGCCGGGAACACGGAACGGTGCACGTTGGGCAACAGCAACCGGTCGACCAGCGTATCGGCGGCGGCAGCCATCCCCACCTCATAGGACTCGGTCACGGGGCCCACTTCGCCGCCGATCAGGACCATATACTTGCCGGGGCAGATGGAGCGGGCCTCTAGCAACTGCACCACGGCCTTTTTGACCATGACATCGCCGGCCAGAATGCCCGTAGCAATACTATTGGTCTCGACCAGGGCGATCGCCGGCTCAATCATGTACCATTCCTTTCTTGGGCCACCAGTTGAGCGGCCTGGCGAATGTCTCGGGCTAGCTCATGGATGGCGGCGCTCAGGGCAGAACCGGGCGCACTCAGCACCACCGGGTTCCGAGTCTGGACGGCTTGCTCACATTCCTGCGGCGCCCAGGGCAGGACGGCCGCTACGGGCAGGACCAACACCTGTTCCACCTGCTTGGCGAACGGCTCTTGCCGCGACTGCGCCATGTTCACGATGGGCCAGATCTGCGTTTCGGCGCGGACAATCTGGCGGATCATGGGCAGGCTGGCCTGAGCCTGGCGCAGGATGGCCGGTTCGGGCGTGAGCAGCAACAGGATCAGGCTCGAAGAGCTCAAAACGGCAGACGCTTGCGTTCCCAAATTGGCTGGCGTATCCAACACCACAAAGTCGTACCAGCTCCGCAGAAATTCCAGGACCTTGGCCACAGGGGCCGAAGCCACCTCTCGAGCTTTGATCCGCGGCGATGGCAACACCGACAGGCGACTGGAGTGCAGGAGCAGCTTGGGCGCCAAACCGTCGGCCGTGATCCGATCCGACTGAATCCACGAACCCTCGGCCGTCAGCCCCAGTCGATCGGAGAGCCCTCCTTTCTGGAGATCCAGATCGGCCACAACCGCCCGCCCATGGTTGCGGTCCGCCAGAGCTATCCCCAGGTTGGCTGCCAGGGTCGTCGCCCCCACCCCCTCTTTGAAGCGAAGGTGCAGGATCTGGCCGTTGCGCGGCGACCTCTTGGCAAGCCGCTCAGGTAAGAACTCTTGGATGGTCTCGACCAATTCTTTGCCCTGGAACGGTTTGGTCAGATAGGCATCCGCTCCGGCCTGAATCGCCGTGATCTTGTCGACGGGCTGACTCCGGGCCGTGAGCGCCACGATGATCGACCGGGCCGTTCGCGGGTCGCGGCGCAGCCTGCGGCAGACCTGGTGTCCATCCATGTGGGGCATCATGATGTCCAGGACAATGGCCTCGGGCTGCAAGGCAAATGCCTTTTCCATCGCCTCAGATCCAGAAGTCGCCCAGACCGTACCAAAGCCGGCGTTCTCCAGGAACTGGCAGATGATGGTTATGAGTGCCGCATCGTCGTCTACCACCAGCACGGTTGCCATGGCGGCAGCCCTTCCCTTTCGCAAAAGCGATCATCGGGTGGTTTACTCGCTGAGACAGAAACTCTCGACGCGAGTGCGATTGACCAGGATCGCCTCGCCGCTAAAGGTCACGTCGGGCAGCGATACAAGGCGAGCTTCGGCCTCAAAAAGGACCTGGTATGTATCCAGGGTCGCCGGCGTAAAGGTCCGAATATCAAACCGATAGGGGCCCGCGAACTTGCCCTGCACCTCAACCCCTGGCAAAGTGACCAGGGCCTTGTATTGCTGGCTGGCATATCGGCCTTGCTCGGGACCGCGGGCCTGGCGCGTCGGGACAATGACAAAGCTCAAATTGTCTTTGGTCAAAAAAGCGGTGGGCGCATAGGCCACGATCTCGCCCGGCTCGCTGAGACGCGAGATATAGACATCGAACACCAGCAAATAGGACTGGGAATGATCGTTGAGCAGATCGCCGAGCGGCTTGGTTCCGGCATGAACGCGCCCCGATAGCCGGTGCGTGCTGGTAAAGAACTCGGCCTGGATCAGGTTGCCAAATTGGGCACTGCTCATCGTGGGCCTCCGGGTTTTGCCTCCACAGGCTGGGCCACAATCTCTATCAGATCCTGATCGATGTGCGCGATCCGCCCCTCAATCGAGGCGTGGATGCAGGCACTCAACTGCCCCTCAGGGATGCGCGCGATCCGATCCCCTCGGCGAACCATATCCCCTTCCGTCACCACCGGCTGGGCCGGCGCCCCGATGTGCTGTTTCAGCGGCAGTGTGACACGCCCCGGCCGATAATCCGACTCATCCAGCGGACAGACGTCGCGCTCCCACTCGGCGAGCCCCAAGCGGGCGATCAGCCGCCGCGTCGGCACCAGACGGTACTCGCGCATGGGGTGGGGCTCCAAATCCGACCGCTTGTGGTCCACGTTCACCCAGCCCTGGGCCTTTAACTCGGCCTTGATCGAGACATAGTAGGCCATGGGCGAGAGATCCAACGGGCAGGCGTAGGCTTCGCACAGGCGACATTCGCAGCAAAGGACGGCAGCCGTCAGAACATCGGCCGGCCGGTCAAGCCCATAGTTGACCGCCCGCATCACGTGATGGGGCTGCAAGGTGTGGCCCAACAGGTAACGGGGGCACAAGGCCGTACAATCGCGGCACTGGTCGCAGGTGGACATGCCCCGCCGAACCCAAGAGGCCTGACTGCGGCTCAAGGCGCGGATCACGGCATGGTCCTGGGGCAACACCAGCAGACCACTCGTGGTCTTGAGGATGGGCTCGTCCAAGCTATGGGCCAGGCGGCCCATCATCGGCCCGCCGACGACCACCGAATAGTCGGCTGCGGTGCGGCCCGACCAGCGCGGCGGCTGGATGCCCCCAGCCCAGGAGATCACCTGACCAATAGAGGTGCCCAGGGGCGCCCACAGCGTGACCGGTCGGCCCACGGCCCCCACCACCGTCAGCAAACGGTGTGTAACGGCAGCGCCATTGACTGCCCGATCGATGTTAAACAACGTCTGCACGTTCTGGACGATGCACCCGACGTCCAGCGGCAGGCCTGTCTCCGGCACAAGCCGCCGGGTAGCCTCGTAGACCAGGACGAACTCGTCGCCCGCCGGATAGCGGCTTTCCAGGAGCAAGAGCTTGATGCGACCCGGCTCCCCGCTGGCCTCCAGCGCCCTCTGCAAAGCGGCAGCCGCCGCCTTGTAGGTTCGTTTGAGCGCCACAATGCCCTGCGTTGCGCCGGTGGCAGCCATAACCGCCTGCACACCCCGGAGGATCTCCCCGGCGTGGCGTTCCATCAGCCGCTGGTCGCACTGCAAGAGCGGATCGCATTCGACGCCATTGGCGATCACCGTATCCACGCGGGCTGTGAGCTTGGCATGGGTGGGAAATCCAGCCCCCCCAGCGCCGACAACTCCCGCTGCCTGTACCGCCTGGATGAGGTCTCGTGCCATCTTGATTCGGTGGCGCTCCTGCACTGCTGCGATGGGTCCTGCCCCTACCCCACGTGTTTGGGTCCGGCGCGCCTGCGCTATGGGAATCGGGTAGGGAAATCCGGTTGAGCCCGCTCTCCCAAAAGGAACATGGCCGCTCACGCTCACGGCCATGCTTTGCACCTGTGACCGTACCATCGCCATGGATTTCAGGGTCGCCCAACTACCCTGCACGCCCTACCCCTCCAGCGTCAGGCGAACCTATGATACCATTGATCGGCCTGCTTGGCAAATGGCCAGCGAGAACACGGCAGCCGTCGGTTAGAGCACGTCTCGAACCGCCCGCAAAAGGGTCGGGGCATGGAGCAGCATGTTGGCATAGCTGGCGTTGGCCATCGGGCAGGCGCACTCTAGCCCGGCGATGCTCCGACGCAACTCGCGCATCCGGCCCACGCGCTCGAACCAGATGGGACGCAGATCGTAGGCCGTCTCGCGCAGGTTGCCCACCGGCTCGGCGCGGACGCAACAGGTCCACACGTCACCGTTGGGCGCAATATGCCCGCTGGCCCAGCCCGCCTGGCAGGGGATCACCTGGATCTGCTCCTGCAACACCCGCTTGGCGAGCTGGTAGTACTGGGCGCGAAAGGCCTGGGTGAAACGGGCCAACCCGCGGGCGGGCGATGATCGGGCGCGCGCCGACAGAAAATCGGCGATGGGCGCATACTCTTCGGGAGTGGGGGTAATGTCCCAATCCACAGTGTCCAGCTCGACCCGCTCTTCGGCAACCTCGGTGATGTAGGAGTCGGGTTGCAGGAACTCGAGTCCAGCGACGATGTCGCGGATGCGGCTGGCATTCAGCTTGGAGACAACGGTATGGACGCTGAGCACGAGGTTCCTGTGTCGGGGTTGCAGCGCCTTGAGCTCCTGCCAGCTCTCCATGGCCCGCTGCCAGGTACCGGGCACGTTGCGGATCTGGTCGTGCTCCTCGCCAATGCCATCCAGGGAGAGGTTGATGCCGATCTGGGAGTGGGGCGCCGCCGCGCAGATCGCATCGACCTGCTCGACGATGCGTCGCGTCAGCAGGCCATTGGTGGGGATGGTGATGACGCTGGGGCGGCACAGCTCGGCCCCGGCGATCACCAGCTCGTGCAGGTCGGCCCGCAAAAAGGGCTCGCCCCCGGTAAAGGTCAGGTAAAAGGGCGTGTGGCCCAGATTGGAAAAGATCTTGCGCCACTCGTCGACGCTCATGTCGTCGTTGGGCCGGCGCCACACGCCGCAGGTCTGGCAGCGGCTGTTGCACCGAAAGCTGACGCTGGCGACGAGGCTAAAGGGCAGCAGCTTGGGCCTTCCCAGATGGTAAAAGCTCCCGTACAGCGGCAGCTTGGGTGCCAGTTCGAGCATGGGTCTCCTTCTTTGTGCACGAGTATCTCTGCAAAACAGGCTACCACGGGGGGCGGCATTTGTCAACTGCGGCCGAGGGACAATCGGCGGCCGCCGATTGCGGGTTTCGGCCCCAAAGGTTTCGCGGCGCAACCCATCGTAGAGATATCCTCCCCACAACCTGGGGGCAGGACCACACGGTTGCACTCCCGGGCAACTTGTGGTACTATACCTCAGGGTGTTCCGAACCCTCTCATGGCCTGATGAGAGAAAGCGACAGAGCGGCCGGCCCAAGCCTGGTGTGCGGTTCGAATCTCTTGCACATGTCTCAACGGCAGCCGCCTGAAGCTGATGGCTTTGGCAGGCTGCTATTTGTGTTGGGTGGGAGCGCCCTGGGCCACAGGCTTGACCGAGAACCAAGCTGGCGCCGTCTCTGGATGGGAATGAACAATCATCAGGAGGTTCAAAATGACAGAGCATTATTTGGACGACAGTGTGACCCATGCGTTTTTCGACCGATCGTACCCGGCCCGGATCGAGATCGAGCCCGGAGACACGGTAGTGTTCGAATGCCGCGATCCCGTCGATGATCAGGTCCCTCCCGACTCGGGCCCCGACGCCCTGCTCCACCTGGATTTTGAGCGTATTCACCCTCTCACCGGGCCGGTGTTCATCAAAGGCGCGGAACCGGGCGACGCCCTCGAAGTGGAGGTTCTGGACCTGAAGCACAAAGGCTGGGGGTGGACCGGACATTTGCCGGACTTTGGGCTGCTGGCCGGCGATTTTCCGTATGCGTTTGTCCAGCACTGGCACCTGGACGGTGATACCTGCTTTTTCCGGGACAGTGAAAAGGTCGCCGTCCCCTTTGAGCCGTTTTGCGGCGTGATGGGGGTAGCGCCCGGAACGGATGAACGCCTGACGACCATTCCCCCCCGCGGGAACGGTGGCAACATCGATATTCGCGGCTTGAAGGCCGGGGCCAAGGCGCTTTTCCCGGTGCAGGTGGAGGGGGCATTGTTCTCCACCGGCGATTGCCACGCGGCCCAGGGTGATGGCGAAGTAGCCGGCACCGGCATCGAATCGCCCATGACGGTCACGTTGCGCTTCCACGTGCACAAGGGCATGGCTCCTCAGGAATTGCAGTTCTTTACCACCAGCCCCTTGACCCGGGCCGACAGCGCCGGGTATTATTGCACCACAGCTCAAGGCCCCGACTTGTACGTCAACGCTCAGAAATCCGTGCGCTACATGATCGACTGGCTGGCAGCCAACCACGGCCTATCTCGCAGCGAGGCGTATTGCCTGTGCAGCGCCGCTGCCGACCTGAAAATCAGCGAGATCGTAGACGCCCCCAACTGGATGGTGTCCTTTTACTTTCCACTGAGCGTCCTGAGAGGTTGACCCGATGAGTAGGGCTGGTGCGGTTCGCCGCAGTTGTACTGTGCGTGGCCACGGGGACCGAGGAATTCAAACGTTGTTCGCCAGGTGAGCGGCCTGACACAACATCGCCCAGGCCGACGCGTATCTGGAAACGCTGACTATCACCACATTTCACCCGTGGGTAATCAGGAAACGTAGTAGCGGAGTGCAAATGACTGATGTTCAGGTTCCAACCTACGATACTTTGATGAACCCTGTGCTCGAGGCACTCAAAGAGCTGGGCGGCTCGGGCGCGACACAAGAGATCGATGCCTTCGCTTCAGAGATTGCGGGTCTGACCGACGAGCAGCTTGAAGTGCTTCACAACCCAGAGAAAGGCGGCCAAACCGAGATCGAGTACAGGCTGGCCTGGACAAGGACTTATTTGAAAAAGTATGGCCTGCTGGAGAACTCGGCCAGGGGTGTCTGGGCACTCACGCAGAGAGGACGAGAAACAGAAAGGGTCGATCCCAGAACCGTCGTGCGGCATGTGCGAGAACAGATAAGACAAGCCCGGGAAACTGCAATCGAAGAGGAAGAACCTTCCGAGCCGACTTTGACGATGATCTGGCGCGAGGAGCTACTGGAGACTCTGCAAGATATGGATCCAGGTGCCTTTGAACGCTTGACCATGCGGCTCCTTCGCGAATGCGGTTTTGTCCAGGTTGAGGTTCTAGGTCGTAGCGGCGATGGCGGCATTGATGGCAAGGGGATTATGCGTCTTGGCGGGCTCCTGAGCTTCCATGTCATCTTTCAGTGCAAGCGCTACCGAGGCACAGTTAGCGCCAACCACGTGCGCGATTTCCGAGGTGCAATGGTCGGGCGTGCAGATAAAGGATTGCTGATCACGACCGGCAATTTCAGCAGAGACGCAACTCGCGAGGCCACGCGCGACGGAGCTCCGGCTATTGACTTGATAGATGGAGATCAACTTGTCGAAAAACTGAAATCACTGGAACTAGGAGTGCGTACCGAGAGGGTGCAGGTGGAGAACGTCTTTGTAGATCGGGACTGGATCCTTAGCTTGTGAGGGCATGGTAGAGCCTGATCGGAGCTTTGTGGTCCAGAAATCGGCAGTACCTTTAGGCTCACGGAGAAAGTAGGGACAAACTCACAGAAAGGATAGTCAAGGATGAAAGAAAAACTGGTAGAAGCAATTGCTGATCTGAGAGAAGGAGAGGCCCTCGAGCTGGCGAGAGCCATGCTCGACGCCGGACAAGACCCCTTTCTTGTCCTGGAAGCCGGCAAGGCAGCCATGTCCGTTGTCGGCGAGCGCTTTGAGAGGCAAGAGTACTTTTTGCCAGAGCTGATCATCGCCGGCGAGCTACTGGAGGCCATTGGCGATTTGGCCAAGCCCAAACTGCGGGCGGAGGCTCCCCAGGCCCAGCTCGAGGGCAAGGTGGTCATCGGGACGGTGGCGGGCGACATTCATGACATCGGCAAGAATATCGTGTCCTTTATGCTCGACGCCAACAACTTTGAGGTCCACGACATCGGCGTCGACGTCCCGGCCGCCAAGTTCGTCGAAGCCATTGTCAATGTCAAGCCCGATGTCGTGGGCATGAGCGGCTTTCTTACGCTGGCCTATGATCAGATGCGCGCCACCGTGCAAGCCATCAAAGAGGCCGGGCTGCGCGATAGCGTCAAGATTATGATCGGCGGGTCGGTGCTGGATGAGAGCGCCGCCGAATATGTTGGGGCCGATGCCTACGGCAAAGATGCACTCCACGCAGTCAATCTCGCCAAGACCTGGACAGGAGGGAAATAGCCATGACGGAAAAGTCGCCTCAGGAATTGTATGACGAAAGGCTCAAGCGTATCTTGGACGCGGCTACGCTGCAAGTTCCGGATCGGGTACCGGTGCTTGGCCCCTACCAAAAGTATCCATACACCTTTGGCGGGCTTACGTTCAAGGAGGCCATGAACGATTACGACCGGGCACGCGAAGCCTGCCACAAGTTCGTGGATTACTTTCAGCCGGACGCGGACTTTGGTCCCATCTTTGCCTATCCGGCCAAAGTCATGGATCTCCTGGGCTGGAAGGCCTTCAAGTGGCCGGGAAATGGCCTGGGCGATGACGTCATGTACCAGTACGTCGAGGGCGAGTACATGACCGCCGACGAGTACGATGAGTTCATCTATGACCCTTCGGACTTTATGCAGCGCAAGTGGGCGCCTCGCCAGTTCTCGTCCATGGAGGGATTCTCGCAGATCGTTCCCTGGCGCCGCTTTATGTGGTCCGGCTGGATGAATCTGGGCTTTTGGGCATCGCCCGAATTCCAGGAAACCCTCCAAAGGCTGGCTGCAGGCGTCGAAGAGTTGAACAAGTGGTGGGGTTCCCAGGCCCAGTATTGGGGTGAAATCAGCACCAAGGGCTACCCCCTGGCTTTTGCCGGCTGGGATTGGCCGCCGTTCGACATCATTGGCGACACGTTGCGCGGCACGCATCAGGTCCTTGCCGACATGCGCCGCCGCCCCGAAAAGCTGCACGACGCGCTGGAAATCGCCACGCAGATCTTTGTCGAGTATGGGTCTGGTGCAGCCGGCGCCCCCTTGCCCTTCTGCTGGGTTTGGGTCCACAAGGCAACGCGCGAGTTCATGTCCGATGCCCAGTTCAATGAGTTCTACTGGCCTTACCTGCGAAAGGGCTTGATCTCCCTCGTCGAAAAGGGGGTCATCCCGGTCATCTATTGGGAGGCAGACTTTGAGAGCCGGCTGAAGCACATCGTGGACGTACCGCCTGGAAAGATCATCTATCACCTCTCCAATACCAACTTTGAAAAGGCCTACGACGTGCTCCAGGGCACGACGGCCCTCATGGGCAACGTGCCCAACGTCATGATGCTCAGTGGGACGCCGGACGATGTGCGCGCCTATTGCAAGAAGCTAATCGACACCATCGGCAAGAACGGTGGCTTGATTATGGACACGGCGCTCATGCTGGATGAGGCCAAGCCGGAAAACCTCAAAGCCATGATCGATTTTACCAAGGAGTATGGCGTGTACGGATAAAGCCGGGCGCCAGGTAGCCCCACAGCGGTTCGCCTGTCATCGGTTTTTGCATCGCCACAACCGACAGGCATTCGCGAAACCACTCAGGGGGAGCCTTCGGACAGGTTCCCCCTGTTTGTACGCAAGAGGGTGGATGACGGGGGTTGAACACCCGGTAGCCAAAATCAAGGTACTCTGGTCAATCAGGCAGAGCGCACGTTGCCGGAACCGGGAATGTATTGCGTTTGTCTGCCACGCCACGGCAGTGTTCCACGGTCATTTGGTGGGATCAGTTACTGGACATTGGCGAAAACTACGTTAACAACAGAATAGTTGGTCATCAGCTGACTGTCTGCGGGCGTGCGGTAGTAACCGGAC
>CAYVLO010000026.1:0-14957 GCA_964452125.1 uncultured Anaerolineaceae bacterium
TGGCTCCCAGTGAAAGGCGCCTGGGTAGCCGCTTGCGCGGGGGCGGGAGTCAATTCAGATTCAATGACCGATAGTAAGAAATGCCAGATTCACATGAAATGCGTTGACAATCGTTTCGGAATGTGCTAAGATATTTGTGTTCTTCCGATATTCTTATTCTTTGAAGCACTGCAGGAACCGCCTATCTGCATTCATGCACATAGGCCCATCACGAAAGGACCGATTGGCCATGTAACACGATCATCACAAATCGAGCAAGTGAATAGCATGTATGGAGGTTGAGACCATGCTCATTGAACTTATTATTCGTCTTGCTGGCATGATTGCTTTTGGGATATCGGGTTGGAAGCTGGGGGAATTCCTGGCAGGGAGCGCGCCGCCCAACTCGTACCTTCGGTATGTGGTAGTGCTCATGCTGTCGGGGATCGCCTTTGGCGGCATCGTCGCTCCCTGGATCACCATCAAGCCAATTCAGTATCTCAGATCCAAAATACGCCACCTTCCGGCGCAGGAACTGGTCGCCATCATCATGGGCCTGATCTTGGGCCTGATCATCGCAGTATTAATTGCGCCCATCTTGGGCAATTTGCCCTCCCCCTTTGGGGAGATTTTGCCGTTTGTCGGGGCGCTTCTTTTTGCCTACCTGGGCGTCGCCGTCATGCTCATGCGTCGCCGCGATCTCTTTGCCTTGATCGGAACCCGGTTGGGCAGCGAGGCCGCCAGCCCCGAGGAACGCCCCTATCTGCTCGACACGAGCGTGATCATCGACGGGCGGATCGCCGACATCAGCCAGACAGGCTTCCTCTCGGGAGTCATGCTGGTGCCCCGCTTTGTGCTGAACGAACTCCAGCATATTGCCGATTCGTCCGACATGTTGCGACGCAACCGAGGACGGCGCGGGCTCGACATGCTCAACCGCCTCAAAGAGGAATCGGTCATGCCAGTGCGCATCACCGACATCGACATACCCGAAGCGCGCGAAGTGGACGACAAGCTCATCATGCTCGCCAAGAACCTGCGCTACCCCATCATCACCAACGACTATAACTTGAACCGCGTCGCCCAACTACAGGGTGTCCTGGTACTGAATATCAACGAACTGGCTAATGCCGTCAAGTCAGTGCTCCTCCCAGGAGAGACCATTACGGTCAAAGTCATCCAGGAAGGCAAGGAATTGGGGCAAGGCGTTGGCTATCTGGATGACGGCACCATGATCGTCGTCGAGGAGGGTCGGCCCTACATTGGCCAGACCATCCCGATTGTTGTAAAAAAGGTCCTGCAAAAGACAGAAGGGCGGCTGGTGTTTGCCCAGCCCAAAGCGAGTGGGAATAACCAATGACGATTGTAACGATTTCTCGGCAAATGGGCTGCCACGGAGAGCAAGTGGCGGCAAGCGTCGCCGAGGCCCTGGGGCTGCGCCTGGTCGATGCCAAAACCATTGACCAGGCAGCGCAGATCGCGGGTGTGCCCCAGGAAGCTCTGGCAGAATGGGAGCACGAAGGCGAGCGCAGCCTGGCGGCCCAGGTACTCAAGGCTCTGCGCGCCATGCCCCACACGGCGTATCCTGCCTCGTCCCTCGAGGCGGGCCCGATGGCTGCCCAAGACCGTTCGAACGTTGTGCTTCCCTTTACGGGCCTGTTTTCGCCCCTGGCGCCGCCGATCAGCGCCTCGGTGGAAAGCTATGTACGCATGGTGTCGCTGGTGATCCGCGGATTGGCAGCCGAGGGCAACGTGCTCATCGCCGGTCGGGGAGGTCAGATCATCCTCAAACAACACCCCAACGCCCTGCACGTGCAGCTCGTGGCCCCCTTTGACTATCGGCTTGCTCTCCTCCAGGACCGCTTTGAGTTGGACAAACGGGTGGCCCAACAGCGATTGCGGGCCAGCGACCGCGCCCGCGCCGATTATGTGCGGCGCTATCATGGCGCGAACTGGCTCGATCCCACTCTGTACCACCTGGTTCTCAACACCGGCCGGCTGTCGGTGACAGCAGCCGTAGACTTGATCGTGAGCGCCCAAAGGAGCCTGGCCGACCAGGCCCAACCCCAAGACCAAGGGGGAACGGCGGCATGATGGGCGTACCCAGGGCGCCCTGGAGTTGGGAAAAAACGTGCACCTGTAGCGGGGGATGCTGCCAGACGATGGGCAGCATCCCTACCCCCAATTGCCTGCACACGCACTAGTTAGAAGGGAGAACGACTGTGGCACTGACTGTATACAACTATCTTACGCGACGCAAAGAGGAATTCAAGCCCATCCACGAGGGCTATGTGGGCATCTATGTGTGTGGCCCCACGATCTACGATCACGCCCACATTGGCCACGCCAAGCCCTATATCTCGTTCGACACGGCGGTACGCTACCTGCGCTATCTGGGCTACCAGGTGCGGTATGTACAGAACATCACTGACGTCGGGCATCTCACCGACGATGCGGACGAAGGGGAGGACAAGATCCTCCGGCGCGCCGCCCGGGAACGAGTCGAGCCGATGGAACTGGTCGAGACCTACATGCGCAGTTATTTCAAAGACATGGACGCGCTGAACGTGGTGCGGCCCAACATTTCGCCGCGCCCGAGCTGTCACGTGATCGAGCAGATTCAGCTCGCCGAGCTATTGCTGGAACGGGGCCACGCCTACGAGGTCAACGGATCGGTCTATTTCGACGTGACCAGTTGGCCCGAATATGGCAAGCTCTCGGGCCGCAAAGTGGAGGACCAGGAAGAGGGAGCGCGGCTGGCCATCAACACCGACAAGCGCAACCCGGCCGATTTCGCCGTGTGGAAAAAGGCCGAGGCCGGCCACATCCTCCGCTGGCCCAGCCCCTGGGGCTGGGGATTCCCCGGCTGGCACGTCGAGTGCTCTGTGATGGCCACCAAGTATCTGGGCCAACCCTTTGACATTCATGGCGGCGGGCTGGAGAACATGTTCCCCCACAACGAGTGCGAGATCGCCCAGATCGAAGCGGCCACCGGCGAGCCTTTCTGCAATTACTGGCTCCTCAACAACATGGTCACCGTCGACGGCGTCAAAATGGGCAAAAGCCTGGGCAACGCCATCTATCTCAAGGATCTGTTCAAACGCCACGATCCCATGACCATCCGCTTCTTTGTGCTCAGCAGCCACTATCGCTCGGTGACCGACTTTAGCGAAGCCTCCCTCGAAGCAGCCGGTCGGGGGTTAGAACGGCTGACGAGCGCCCTGACCCTGGTCCGGGAGCGCCTGCGCAGCGCGCAAGGGGAGGAGGTCGATGCAACCTGGGCGGCCCGACTGGACGACGCTCGAAATCAGTTCGAAGAGACAATGAACGACGATTTTGGCACGCCGCGGGCCATCGCCATCCTCTTTGACCTCAGTCGAGAGGTGAACGCCCTCCTCAACTCGGGCGAGCCGGTGACCCAGGGCACTCTCCAGGCCATCGAAGGCTTCTACCAACAGATGGGCGGCGACGTGTTGGGCATTTTTGCCCACACGGCGGCCCCTGGCGCCTCGCAGGCCGACCTGGAACTGGTGGATGGCCTGGTCCGTATGTTGATCGACATTCGCCAGCAAGCCCGGGAAAGCCGAAACTGGGCCCAGGCCGACGCCGTCCGCAATCAAATGGCAGAAATGGGCGTCGTCCTGGAGGATGGCCCCGATGGCACCCGCTGGCGGCTAGACCGGGTGCCATGAAGGAACTGCTGTACGGCCGCCAGCCGGTGCGCGAGGCGTTGCGCGCCCGCCGGAGGCAGGTATACGGGCTGTTCCTGGCCCAGGGGATCCAATCCACAGGCATTGTGGGCGAGATTCTCTCCCTGGCCCAACAGGCAGGCGTCCCAATTCACTCTCTACATCGACGGGAGATGGATCAACAGAGCGGCGAGGCCAACCACCAGGGCCTCGCCGCCGAGGTATCCACCTACCCCTACCTCGAACTCGTCGATCTGCTGGACCTGATCCGCGAGACGGGGGAGTCTCCCTTTCTTCTGTTGCTCGACCATATCCTGGACCCCCAGAATCTGGGCTCGCTGCTGCGCAGCGCCGAGGCGGTGGGGGTGCACGGTGTGGTCCTGGCCCGCCGTCGGGCCGCCGCGGTGACGCCGGCTGTGGTGCGAGCCTCCGCCGGGGCGGCAGAGCACATCCGCGTGGCCCAGGTGCCCAACCTGGCCCAGGCGATGAAGGTCCTGAAAAAGGAAGGAATCTGGCTGGCCGGTTTGGAGGCTCGCCCAAAGGCTCGCCTGTACACCGAGGCCGATCTCACTGGGCCGCTGGGCCTGGTCGTCGGCAGCGAGGGAGAGGGACTCGGCCGTCTGATTCAAGAGTCGTGCGACTTTCTCCTCCGGTTGCCCATGCGGGGCCAGGTTGGCTCGCTGAACGCAGCCGTCGCCGGAGCCATCGCCCTGTACGAGGCTCGCCGCCAGAGAAGCTAAAGCGGAGAGAACCCCTCAATACGCGAAAAGGCCCCTCGACTGAGGGGCCTTTTTGGTGGGCAGGGAAGGATTTGAACCTCCGAAGGCTGAGCCAGCGGATTTACAGTCCGCCCCCTTTGGCCACTAGGGTACCTGCCCAAACTGTACGGACTATTATACACATCCGCCGCGAATTGTCAATCTGCGCCAGGCAAGTGGCCAGGGCGACCGCATTTACAATATCACTGCGATAATGATGCCTGATTAAGAAAGCGAACTTTGGAGTGCGGCAGCTTGCTGCCGCAAAAAACCTGCGCAAGCAAGCTTGCGCAATCCAAAAGGCGACTTTCCAGTGCGAAATGATCGCCAGGCCCACCTGGTGAATCTCCGTTAGTCCAAATGCGTTTGCCCTGGGGGAGTGGCAGGGTCTCGTCAAAGTTGCGCCCTGCAGCATTTGTGGAGGGCGCGAGCGGAGGCCTCGCGGCCCATTTGCTCGGCCTGGGTCGCCAGATGCGGGCGCATTCTTGGGTCAGTGCGAGCCCGATTCTAAAGTACCGAGGCGAAGGGCGTAAAGGAGGGTGCATCGCTTTCGGTGGGAATTCCTACCAGAGCGGCAAGCTGAACCGCCGAGTTTGACGAAATTGGACTTCTGTCATACAATATAGGCTCGGTACTTGGGCCGGAGTGAAAAACAGACCGTGTTTGAAAACCTGTCCGACAAATTACAAGATATATTCGGCAAGCTATCCAACCGGGGCAAGCTCAGCGAGGCCGATGTCGACGTCGCGCTGCGCGAGGTCCGGCTGGCGCTGTTGGAAGCCGACGTCAATTTCAAGGTCGTCAAGGATTTCATCAGCCGTATCCGCGAGCGCGCCATTGGCGTCGAGGTGATGAAAAGCCTGACTCCCGCCCAACAGGTGATCAAGATCGTCCACGAGGAGCTGATCGCCACACTGGGCGAACCGGCCCGGCTGGACCTTTCAGGTCCATCGCCCCATGCAATCATGTTGGTGGGATTGCAGGGCTCGGGCAAGACCACCACCGCAGCCAAGCTGGCGGTCAACCTGCGAAAGGCCGGGCAACGCCCCCTGTTGGTAGCCGCCGACACCTATCGCCCGGCAGCCATCACCCAGTTAGAAGTGCTGGGCAAGCAATTGGACATACCGGTCCACAGCGAGGGCAACAAGGTCTCGCCGCCGACCATCTGCGCCAACGCGCTGAAGCGGGCCCGAGAATCAGCCTACAGCATCGTGCTCTTGGACACTGCCGGCCGGTTGCACATCAACGACGAGATGATGCACGAGCTGGAAGAAGTCAAGGCCAAGACCAAACCCCAGGAGATCCTGTTGGTGGTCGATGCCATGACCGGGCAGGATGCCGTGCGGGTGGCCGACGAGTTCAACCAGCGGGTGGGCATCACCGGCCTGATCCTGACCAAAGTGGACGGCGACGCCCGCGGCGGAGCGGCCATTTCGGTTCGCTCCGTAACTGGAGTGCCCATCAAGTTCATGGGCGTGGGCGAAAAGACGGACGCCCTGGAGATGTTCTATCCCGACCGGCTCGCCAGCCGAATCCTGGGCATGGGTGACGTGCTCACCGCCATCGAAAAGGCCCAGGAGGTCATGGACCAAGACCAGGCCATGCGTATGGGCCAGAAACTGGTCAAGGGCGAGTTCGATCTGGAAGACTTTCGCGATCAGCTTCAACAGATCAAGAAAATGGGACCCATCAGCCAACTCCTGGATATGATCCCGGGCATGTCCAAGCTGACCCAAGAGCTGACGCCCGACGTCACTGACCAGCAGATGAAGACCATTGAGGCCATCATCAACTCCATGACGAGGGAGGAACGGCGCAACCCCCGGATCATCAATGGCAGCCGCAAGCGGCGCATTGCCCGAGGTTCTGGGACAACGGTCATGGAGATTAACGAACTGCTGGCGCAATTCCGGCAAATGCAAAAGATGATGAAGCAACTCACCGGAGGCGGCAAGCGCGGACGTGGAGGCTTGCGCGGCCTCATGTCGATGTTGGGGGGCATGGGCGGCTGATCGCCTGAGCGTGATAGCGACACCCATAGTTCCCCGCTTCCGGGGTATTTATCAGCGAACCTGATTCTGCACACGATTGAGACGAGCCAGACAAGAAGGAGGTGTCTAGAGAGACATGGTAAAGATCAGACTGCGCCGAATGGGCGCCAAGAAACAGCCTTCCTACCGCGTGGTGGTCACGGACTCCCGTTCACCACGGGATGGTCGGTTTATCGAAACAATCGGTCACTACAACCCCCGAACGGAACCGCCGACGGTTGAAATCGACGCCGCGCGGGCTCTGTATTGGCTGAGTGTGGGTGCCCAGCCCAGCGAAGCCGTCAAGCGCATGCTGGACAAGATGGGTGTGATGTCCCAAGCAACGGCCATCCGCAAGGGCGACGTTTCGATTGACGAGGTCGTCGCCAAGGCCGAAGCAGCCAAAGCTGAAACGGCCAAAGCCGAAGCGGTCAAGGCCAAAGTTCAGAAGGTCGAAGAGACTCCCGAGCCTGCGGCTGCCATCGAAGAGATGCTGGAGCTGGACGACGAGGATGTCGACGAAGAGGATTTCGAGGACCTGGAGGATTTCGCCGAACCGGATGGCGATGAGGACGAGGATGTCGACGACGACGAAGACGACGACTACGACGACTTTGAAGATTTTGAGGACGACGAGATTGACGAGGACGACGAGGACGACGACTCCGAAGACGACGATTAGCATCTTTTCGCTTCACACACGCTAGAAGGAGAGGTTGAAGGTGAATATGAAGGATCTGATTGAGTACATGGCCAAGGCATTGGTGGACGACCCAGACCAGGTCCGTGTGGAAGAGATCGAAGGCACCAGCGCAACCATTTACGAGTTGCACGTATCGCCCGAAGATATGGGGCGCGTCATCGGAAAACAAGGCCGTGTGGCCAACGCCATGCGGACTCTGCTGCGTGCGGCCGCTGCTCGCCAGGGCCGGCGCGTAACCCTGGAGATCGTCTAGTGGATCAAGCCGCCGTGCGGCTGTCGAAAGAACGAAACGAACGGGGCTCAGGCGGCCGAAGGCGGACCCCTGAGCCCCGGTTTTTGGTCATAGGGGAGATCATTGGGGTCCACGGATTGCAAGGGGAACTCAAGGTCGAACTTCACACCGACGATCCCAACCGTTTTCGCCTCTTGAACCAGGTCTTTCTCAGCCAGGGAGAAGAAGAGCCGGTGGCCCGAGCCTTGCTGGGGTTCCGGCTACACAAAGGCCGAGCACTGCTCCGCCTGGAGGGCTACGCCGACCGCACAACCGCCGAAGCCCTGCGGGGCTGGCTGGTGCAGGTTCCCCTCACTGAATCGATCCCCCTTCTCGAAGGGGAGTACTTTGAACATCAGATTGTGGATCTGGATGTGTGGACCCGGGATGGGGAGTATCTGGGCGTTGTCGACAGCATCATCTACACAGGCGCCAATGAGGTGTACGTGGTCCATGGCCCCGTTCCGAACCACCCCGAGATCCTGATCCCTGCCCTTCGGTCTGTGATCCTCGACATCGATTTGGAGGCCGGCCGGCTCACTGTGGAGCTACCGCCCGGCCTTCTCTAGGGGAAACGGCCCGACGAAACCCAGAGGAAGCAAAAGATGTCCACGAGGGACGTCCGGTATTGGATAGGGTTCAACCAGGTTGCGGGCATTGGCACAGCACGGCTGCGTTCCCTCCTCGAGTTCTTTGGCGACCTGGAGATAGCCTGGCAGGCCACTACCTACGAGCTCCAACAGGCCGGCCTCGACCGGCGTTCTCTGGAGAACCTGCTCCAGGCGCGGCAGACGCTGGACCTGGAGGCTGAAGTCGAGCGACTCGAACGCGCCAAGGTTCAGGTCGTCACGTGGGACGATCCAGAGTATCCACCTAATCTTCGGCAAGCACACAATGCCCCGCCGCTTCTCTACATCCGGGGCGCCATCGAAAAACGGGACGAATGGGCCGTAGCCCTGGTGGGCACCCGGCGAGCCTCGGTCTATGGCAAGGAAGCCGCGCGCATGCTGGGCGCCGGCCTGGCCCAGGCCGGAGTGACCGTGGTAAGCGGCCTGGCCAAAGGCATCGACACCGTGGCTCATCGCTCTTGCCTGGAGGCAGGCGGCCGAACCCTTGCCGTCTTGGGCTGCGGACTCGACCGGGTCTATCCCTCGGAAAACGCCCGTCTTGCCGCCGAGATCGTAGAGCGGGGGGCGCTCGTCAGCGAGTATGCCCTGGGCACCCGGCCCGACGCCAAGAACTTTCCGCCGCGCAACCGCATTATCAGCGGCTTGACACTGGGCACCGTCGTCGTGGAGGCCGATATCGGCAGCGGCGCCCTCATCACCGCAGACTTTGGCGCCGAGCAGGGTCGGGATGTGTTCGCCGTGCCGGGCAGCATCTTTGCCAAAGCCAGTCGCGGCGCCAATCAATTGATCCAACAGGGCGCCAAGATGGTGTGCAACGTCTCGGATGTGTTGGAGGAACTGAATCTGACCATGGTCAGCGAACAGGCCAAGGCGCGGGTGATCATCCCGGAAAACCAAACCGAAGCCCTCCTGCTGGAGCACATCTCGTCCGAACCGGTCCATGTCGACGAGCTGCGCCGGGTCGTGCGGCTGCCCATTGCCGAGGTCAGCAGTACCCTGGCCCTTATGGAACTCAAGGGCATGATCCGCCAGGTGGGGGGCATGAACTATGTCGTGGCCCGCGATGGCGGCATCGATTATGCAGTCGAATAGGCGCTAGCTCCCGCTCTTGCTGGATCCATTCTGCCCAAACCACAACGAGGAGGTTGACTTGACTGATCATCTATACTCCGTCATCATGGCTGGGGGAATTGGCTCGCGCCTGTGGCCCCGAAGCCGGGCTGCCCGTCCGAAACAATTCCTCGACCTGATCGGATCCTGCACCATGCTGCAAGAGACGGCAGCCCGCATCGAACCGCTGATTCCCCTGGAACGGGTGCTCATCGTTGTGGGCAAGGAGCATGCCGACACTGTACACGCGCAGCTTCCTGACCTTCCGATAGAGAACATCCTCGTGGAGCCGGGACCGCGCGGCACGGCCCCCTGCGTCGGGTTGGCCGCGGTGGCCCTCCTGGCCCGAGATCCCCAGGCCACGATGGCCGTGTTCCCCGCCGACCACCTGATTGCCGATGAGGTCAGCTTTCGCCAGGCCATCGCTGCAGCCCACAAGCTGGCGCAGGATGGCTACCTGGTCACGTTGGGCATCAGCCCTTCCCACGCCCACACCGGCTATGGATATATCCAGGGCGGGACGCCTCTGGGTAAGGTGGGCGATCTGCCGGCCTTTGAGGTGCAGCGCTTTACCGAAAAGCCCGACGCCGAGACCGCGGGTCGCTTTTTGCAGGACGGCGGCTATTACTGGAACGGGGGGATCTTTATCTGGCAAGCGTCGACCATCCTGGATGAAATGGCAAGCCTGTTGCCCCACCTTTCCACCGAACTGGAGCAACTGGGCCGGGTGTGGAACTCGGAGGCGCGCGCCGAGACCCTCGCCGCCGCCTGGGAGCGGGTGCCCCAAACGACCATCGACTATGGTATCATGGAAAAGTCCAGTCGGGTCGCCGTAATCCCCATCGATGTTGGCTGGGACGACGTGGGCAACTGGTCGACCCTCAGCGAGCTGGTGCCGACCGACCAGACCCAGAATTCCACCCACGGCCCGGGCCATCCCTTGCTCATCGACACTCGGAACTCGTATGTGTACGCCTCATCCGGGAAATTGGTCACGACGATTGGGCTGGAAGATGTGGTGGTCATTGACACCCCCGACGCCCTGCTCATCTGCCGCAAAGATCGCGCTCAGGACGTTCGAGAGGTGGTCGAGCAGCTAAAGGCCAAGGGGTGGGAACAATACCTGTGAGGCAAAGGTAGATGACCTCATCAGAGGAAACGATCCAGGGCTATTGTACCAAATGCCGGAAAAAGCAGGATATCGCCTCGGCCCGAGCCGTGTTCCTGGGCGATCAAAACCGGCCAGCCACCCAGGGCATCTGCCCCGAGTGCGGCACAAAAATGACGCGATTTGGACGCACTCTAGCCCACGAGGGGCTGGACCCGGCCGCCCATACCATCCCTTCCAAGGCCGCAAAGCAGCGCAAAGCCACAGGCCCCAAGATGGTCATCGTCGAATCTCCGGCCAAAGCGCGCACGGTGGGTCGGTTTCTGGGTTCAGGGTACACCGTGCAGGCCTCGGTGGGCCATATCCGCGACCTACCCAGCAACCGCATGGGCGTCGATATCGAGAACGGCTTTAAACCTCGCTACGTGATCCCGGCCAAGAAACAGGATACTGTCAAGGCTCTACGGACCAAGGCCCAGGAGGCTTCTGAGGTCTATCTCGCCACCGACCCCGACCGGGAGGGCGAAGCCATCGCCTGGCACCTCAGGGCCGCTCTGGAGCGCCAGGTGCGCGGCATCCCGGTGCGCCGGGTCGAATTCCACGAGATCACCAAGGAGGCGATTGGCCAGGCCTTTGCCCACCCCCGCGAGATCGATCAACTGCAAGTCGACGCCCAGCAAGCGCGCCGCATCCTCGACCGGGTGGTGGGCTACACCCTCAGCCCCCTGTTGCGCGACAAGATGAGCCGCAGGAGCCTGTCGGCGGGTCGGGTCCAATCGGTCGCGTTGCGGCTGATCTGCGAGCGCGAGCGCGAGATCGAGACCTTTGTCCCGGTTGAATATTGGAGCATTGAAGCCGAACTGAAAAAGCAACACCCGGCCAACCAGCTTCAAGCCCGCAGCTTTATCGCCAAACTGGTCAAGATCCAAGGCCAGGACCCCGACCTGAAGAACCGGGAGGATGCCCAGGCCATCGTCGATGCCCTGGAAGGTGCGCTCTATCTCGTCCAACAGGTCGTGCAGCGGGAACGGCTGCGACACCCCTCGCCGCCCTTTATGACCAGCACCCTCCAGCAGGAGGCCAGCCGCAAGCTGCGCTTCACCGCCAAAAAGACGATGGCTGTGGCCCAGGCGTTGTACGAGGGCAAGGAGATTGGCGGCGGCGAGCGGGTGGGCTTGATCACCTACATGCGCACCGACTCGCTGAACGTAGCCGAATCGGCCCAGGCCGAGGCCCGACAGATCATCCAGGAGCAGTTTGGCCCGTCCTACCTGCCCGACAAGCCGCCCCAATACAAGACCCGCGCCAAGGCCGCCCAAGAAGCCCACGAGGCCATCCGCCCCACCAGCGTCCGCCGCGACCCAGCCTCCCTCCGCGACTATTTATCCCGCGATGAGCTGCGGTTGTACACCCTGATCTGGCAGCGGTTCCTTGCCAGCCAGATGGCCCCGGCTATTCTGGACCAGACCACCGTGGATATTGCCGCGGGACCGCGAGAGGGCGAAAAACCCTACCTGTTCCGGGTGACCGGCTCGGTCGTCAAGTTTCCCGGCTTTCTCAAGGTATACGAAGAAGGACGGGAAGAGGAGGAAGAAAAGGAGGAAGGGCAGGACGTCCGCCTGCCCCCTCTGCAAAAGGGCGAGGAGCTGGATCTGGTCGAGCTGCTGCCCAAGCAGCACTTTACCCAGCCGCCGCCCCGCTACAGCGACGCCTCTCTCATCCGCGCTCTGGAAGAGTATGGGATCGGGCGCCCCAGCACCTACGCGCCCACGTTGACCACGCTGCTGGACCGCCACTATATCCAGCGGGTGGACAAAAAGCTGATCCCCACCGAGTTGGGCTTTGCCGTCAACGATCTGATCGTCCAGTTCTTTTCCGACATTGTCAATGTCGGATTTACGGCCGAAATGGAGGAGAAACTGGACCGGATCGCCGCCGGCGAGCAAGAGTGGGTGCCCATGCTCCAGGAGTTCTACGATCCCTTTGCCCAGCAGGTACAGGTGGCCCGCGAGCAGATGCCCCGCACAGAACTCGAGCCAGAGCCCACCGGCGAGATGTGCCCCGAATGCGGCTCGCCCCTGGTCATCCGCCTGGGCCGATACGGCAAGTTTATCGGGTGCAGCGCCTGGCCCAAGTGCACCCACACCGAGCCGGTTCCCGTGCCTGGCGCCACCTGCCCCCTGTGTGGGGCAGCGGTCGTCGAGCGCCGCACCCGCAAGGGGCGCCGCTTCTATGGCTGTAGCACCTGGAACGCCCAAGACGAAAGCTCGTGCCAGTGGACGGCCTGGAAATTGCCACCTGCCAAGGAACGCGAAACACCCTGATCTATCTTTTATCAAAGGAGAACCTCATGCGACTCGAAACATTGCGACAAGCACTGCGCAAACAAAACCTGGATGCCATCCTCGTCAGCCAGCCGGACAACCGCCAATATCTTTCGGGATTCACAGGCTCGGCTGGAACGCTGCTCATCTCGGCAGATCGGGCCCTGTTGGCCACCGATTTCCGATACTATGAACAGGTGGGGCGCCAGGCGCCCGATTTCGAGTTGGCCCGCATCCAGACCCAGCTCAGCGATCTCTTGCCGGCCCTGCTGGCCGACCTTTCGGTCAAGCGCCTGGGCTTTGAGAGCCAGCATGTCACAGTCGATCAATTGGGCACCCTGAGCGGCGGCACAGGAGGAGTAGAGTGGGTGCCTCTCAAAGATACGGTCGAGGCGATCCGCGTGATCAAGGACGAACGCGAGATCGAGGCCCTGCGCCGTTCCACGGCGCTGACCGACGCCTCGTTCACCCATTTGCTCACCGTCCTCAAGCCGGGCATGACCGAAAAAGAGGCGGCCTGGGAGATCGAATCGTACATGCGCACCCACGGGGCTTCCAAAGTAGCCTTTGACCTGATCGTGGCTGCCGGGCCCAACGGCGCCCTGCCTCACGCCCGTCCCAGCGATACCGTCATCGAAGAAGGCCAGCCCATCGTCATCGACATTGGCTGCCAATTGGATGGCTATTGCTCCGACATGACCCGCACCATCTGCCTGGGTCAACCCAGCGCCAAGTACCTGGATGTGTGGGACATCGTCCTGCAGGCCCAAGAAACTGCCGAGGCCGGCATCCGGGCCGGCATCAGCGGCGTCGAAGCCGATGCGCTGGCACGAGAGGTGATCAGCCAGGCCGGTTTTGGCGAGCACTTTGGCCACGGCCTGGGCCACGGCGTGGGCCTGGTTGTGCACGAGCAACCCCGCGCATCACGACTTTCGACCGACACCCTTCGGGCCGGCATGTCGGTGACCGTCGAGCCAGGCATCTACCTCCCGGGCGAGTTTGGTGTGCGGATCGAAGATCTGGTCATCGTGCGCGAGAACGGCGTCGACATCCTAACGGGCACCCCAAAAGTGCCGGTGATCGTTTGATTGACACAACAAAGAGTGCGGATTTGCTAAAAACAAGAAGTTGTGATAGAATAAAGTAGTTAATCGTACAGGGACCGAGGGCACGGGTTCCTAACGGGTTCTATGTCACAAGAACGCGAGGAAAGGAAGGAGCGTCATGGGCAATCGCAAACTGATCGCGGCTCTTGCTGGGGGGGGAGTCATCGGGCTGCTCCTGGGCATGCTCCTCTTCTGGGGGCTGTTTCCAGTCAAGTGGACCGACGCGAACACCTACGATCTATCCCCCGAAGCCAAAGCCACCTACATCTCTTTGGTAGCAGACTCGTTCAAGTTGGACAAGGATCCAACACGAGCGAGTGCCAAATTGGCAGGTTGGACGACGGAAGAGAAACGCCAGGCCGTCGCTGATGCGGTCGCCCTACAAGAGGCTGAAGGGCAAACCGCCAAGGCTCAGGAGATCAAGGATCTGGCTTTGGTGCTGGGCATTAGCCTGGCCCCTCCTGCCGAGACTACAGAGCCGCCTGGCCTATTCGAGCGATTGCGCATTCCGTGCCTGGTCTTTTTTGTCGTGCTGTTGGTCCTGGTCTTGGGATGGATCGGCCTGCGCATGGCGATGAAACAGCGGGGAAGGCAGCCAGCGACCGTTTCCGCCCCGGTTACGCCCGAAGCCGTCCGCACCGCCCCCCCGCCACCGCCTGCCCCGGCTGAAGATTGGGCAGGCACGAGCCAGCCCCCACTGGGTCACTTTTTCACCACCTATCAGTTGGGGGAAGATGCGTACGACGAGTCGTTCAGCATCGAAACGCCCATGAACGAGTTCCTGGGTGAATGTGGGGTGGGCATCTCGGAAACCATCGGTATCGGCGATCCCGACAAGGTGACCGCCTTGGAGGTCTGGTTGTTCGACAAGAGCGATATCCGCACCGTTACCAAGGTTTTGATGAGCGAATACGCCTTTAACGACGATCAGATACGCGCCAAGCTGGCTTCCAAAGGCGAAGCCGTGCTGGCCCAACCTGGAGTTCCCTTTACGCTAGAGACCACCGGTCTTAAAGTCCGGGCCGATGTGACAGAACTGATCTATGGTCAAGGGGACATGCCGCCCAACAGCTACTTCTCGAAGCTGACGATCGAGCTTGCCGCGATGACACAAACGGGGGATTCGACGGTCTAGACATTCTCCCCTTGTAGCCCCATCGCTGTGGGCGAATTGGGCGATTGGACATCCAGAGGGCTTGGCGCGTCACCTCCCGTGGCTTGCCAGCCCTCTCTTTGCAACGAGGCCCGTT
>CAYVLO010000027.1:0-14742 GCA_964452125.1 uncultured Anaerolineaceae bacterium
TCTGGCCGGTCAGTGGCGCGCCGAGAGACGGCGAATCGAGCGTCGGCGCCGGGTCGGAGGGCGCCGGCGCCGTAGCCGACCTCCTTGTCGCAGTGGGCTGCGGCGGCTGGGTAGGCCTGGGGGTAGACGTAGGTGCTGGGGTCAGGGTCGGCGCCAGAGTCGCCGTCGGCTGGGATGGGTCGGCTGTGAATTCGGCTGTAGGCGCCTCGATGGGCGTCCCGACCGGCGACTCGGCCTGGGTTGGCTCCAGATCGGGCGCCGCCGTCTCGAGGGGAAAAGCAAGGGTCACGGTTGGCATGACCATTGGCGTTGCGGTCAGCTGAGGGTTGGAAACCATGCGCGCCACAAACAGGCCTGCCAGGGCCAACACCAACCCCCCAGCCAGGCCCGCCAGAATGGGCAAAAGGGGGGATCTCCGCTCAGCGCCTTTTTTGACCGGCATCGCCACGGGGGCCGCGACGGTGGGCGTTTCGACCTGATCGCTGACGATCAGCACCGTGATATTGTCGTTGCCGCCCCGCTCGTTGGCCAACGCCACCAATCGACGGGCGGCCTCCTCGGGGGCATACTGGTTGACGATGGATGCAAGTTCCCGGTCCTCGACCCGCCCGGTCAGGCCGTCGGAGCAGAGCAGAAGCTTGTCGTCCTTGCCCAACTCACCCTCAAACAGATCGACGTCGACGGAGGGCTTGGTCCCCAGGGCTCGGGTGAGCAGGTTCTTTTGGGGATGGCGCATGGCCTGTTCGGGCGTCAAGAGCCCGGCGCGTACCTGTTCTTCCACCCAGGAATGGTCTTCTGTGATGCGGGTGATGCCCGCCTTGTGGACAAGATAGGCGCGGCTGTCGCCCACGTTGGCCAGATACACCTTTCGCCCAAGGATCACCGCAGCGACCAGGGTGGTGCCCATACCGGTTTTAGTCGAGTCGGCCTGGGCCTGCTCGTAGACCATCTGGTTGGCCGCCCGAATGGCTCGAACCAGACTGGTGCCAATATCGTGGGACGTGTCCTTGTAGTATTGGCTGATGACGAGCTTGACGGCCCCCTCACTGGCTACCTCGCCCGCTTGATGCCCTCCCATCCCATCGGCTACAATGTACAGGGCCCCTTTGCGCGCCAACTGCTGAGGGTCTTGGGGCACATACTCATCGACATAGTCCTCGTTGTGAGTGCGCACACGGCCGACGTCGGTGACCTTGACCGACACCAGATCCGACGAGATCGGGATCTGGGAGGGTTGGGTCTCTTGGTTGTCCTGCTCATGAGCAGTCGGGCCGTGGGCTTCCTGATTGTTCATATCCACCTCGTTTGTTCTGCGTCGTCGGTCTGTGAGCCTTGCCTGGAATGGCAGCTTTATCCTCTCAACGATACGGCCTTGGCAGCAGTCTATTACGCTCAGAGCCCCCATCTCAGGGGCGGTCTCCGCTCCCGGTCGGCTCCTGTCGCATACCTGGCGGCAACCCGACTTTACTCGCCACCCACCGGTTGCAGAGTGGCCGTGGGCAGCGGCTCGAAATGGACCTCATCTGGCACCGGCACGTACACACCAGCCTCTAACTGATACAGATCTTCTGGCTCAAAGATCATGCTATCCCCCGGCTGCCCAGGGAGCCACATGCCCCGTGTGACGATCGGTTCACCGAGGGTGAGGGCCGGATATTCCTCCACCTCGATGACGCTGTAAGGATTCTGGTCGACGGTGCTAAACACCCAGACCGGCTCCCGCCAACGGTGCCGGTCATAGATCGTAACCCAAGAGGGTTGCCACCAGGCCCACCAGGGCGCCCCCCGATCGATCAGCCGGGCAGCGACCTCGCCGCCGGGCGTCTGCACGCCAAAGACGCGCACCCGCTGCCCGCTCAGATCCTGAAAGCCTTCCTGGAGAAACTCGGGCTCCAGATGAACAGGAAAGGTCTGGCCCTTCATCGCCAGGCCAAAGCGGCATCGGTCTGCCTGACATCTCCAATCCTGGACCGCACCGACCAGGAACAGGCCTCGCTCGGCAGGCCACAGATCGCGCGATGAGGGAACCCCCCGGTTGGATGGGTCCGGGTGGGCAGCCTCCAATGCGTTGGTGTCGGTGTAACCCAGGTAGACAGCCAGATGGGCCCACTCACCCTGCTCGACCGTATCGAAACGGATGGGGGCCGCCTGCGGCAGTGCCCGCGGATTGCCGACAAACCGCTGATTGAGGACCGGAAACAGAGCCACCAAGGCGCACAGACAGGCAAAAATGAGCGCCGCCAGGCCAAGAGCCAGCCGCCGATACAAGGTCTGCCCCCCCTCGCTGCCCAGCATCTGGCGCAACCCGTCCCTGGTGGGAGGGCCGCCCAGTTGGACAATCAGGGCCGTGGCGTTATCCCTGCCTCCCCGTTCGTCCGCCTGTTCGACCAACACCTCGGCGGCCTGAGGCGGCGGCAACGTACGAACCGTGCTCGCTATTTGCCGATCGGCTACCTGGCCACTCAGGCCATCGGTGCACAGCAACAGAATATCCCCCTCCCGAACCTCCATATCGTAGAGATCGACCGCCACTTCGGGCCGGGTGCCCATGGCCCGGGTGATCAGGTTGCGGTGAGGGTGAATGTCGGCCTCTTCTCGCGTCAGCAGGCCGGCCTGTACCTGCTCCTCCACCCAGGAGTGATCGACGGTGACCTGGCTGAGCTGCCGGCCGCGCAATAAATAGACCCGGCTATCGCCCACATTGGCGATCACCGCGCGGCGCCCCAAGATCACGGCCGCCACCAAGGTGGTGCCCATTCCGGCCTTGTCCTCATTCTCCTGGGCCAGCTCGAATACCGCTTTGTTGGCCCGTTCAAAAGCCCGCACCAGGCTTTCTCCCAGGGAAAGATCGGTGCTGGCATAGTACTCTTTTTTCACCCACTGGACGGCCTCGCGACTCGCCACCCCTCCAGCCCGGTGCCCGCCCATACCATCGGCCACGAGAAACAGAGCGCCCTTGTCGCGCAGCGTGGTTTCGTCGGCCGGCACAAAGCTCTCTACGAAATCTTCGTTGTACCGCCGGATGCGCCCTGTATCACTTGCTTGACCGATACGCAATTCAAAATCCATGATGTCTGCCGTTCAGATCCTCTTCTTTCCACATCCCCAACCTCAGGGGCTCGGTGTGACCGACTCGGAAGGCTGTGGCAAGTCGGTTGGGGTAGCCGTGGGGCGTGGCGTCCTGGTTCGGGTCGGCGCCAAAGTCGCCGTGGGTGGAGTTGTTGCCGTGGGCGATGCGATGGGCTGTGTAGGCCTCACAGTGGCCGCGGGCAGAGACTCGGCCGTTGGCGCAGGCAGAGAGCTTGGTGCCGCAGGCACATCCCCCGATGGCCCATTCCACATGGCACGCCCTGCCAGATACAGAGCCATCGCCAGCAGCACAACCGCCGTCAACACCAACCCCACGCGGAGACTGCGGCGCCCTTGTCCAACTGTGGGCAAGGGTCCCCTGACGGGCGTCCGAAGGCTGCCTGCCCACGACGTTCCTCCCGAGTCCAGCAGCGCGTGGGTCAACTCGCTGGCGGTCGAATACCGCTCGTTGGGCGTTTTGGCCAGCGCCCTGTAGAGGGCGCGCTCCTGACCCGCCGTCATATCAGGGTTGACCCGGCGCGGAGAGGGGGGCTTGACCTCCAGGTGTTGGGTCAACAGCACGATATCCTGGTCGCCCCGCACCGGCGGGTGCCCGGTCACCATTTCGTAAAGAACAGCGCCCAGCGAATAGATGTCACTCCAGGGCCCCACCGGCCTGTCGCCGGCTGCCTGTTCGGGCGAGGCATAGGCCGGCGTGCAGGCATGAGTCTGGGCGCCGCGCCGCTGGGCAATGCCAAAGTCGGCCAAAACCGCCCGTCCGTCGCCGGTGATCAGGATGTTTTCCGGCTTGATATCCAGATGTACCCAATCCAACCGATGAATGGCATCCAGGGCCGTCGCAATGGGCTCGAGCAGTCGGGCGGCGGCCTCGGGCCGCAGCCGATGATTTTGGCGCTTGGCCCGCGCCAGAACGCTGTCCAGCGAATCGGCGATATACTCCAGGGCCACATACAGGCACCCGTCGGCCGCCTGGTCTACCTCATAGACCTGGCGGATGTTGGGCACACCCAGTTGGATCAACTGAGCAGTCAGGCGAGCTTCGGCCTGAAATTTGGCCAAAACCTCCTGATCGTAACGCTCCAGGACCTTGAGGGCCACGTAGCGATCGAGCGAGGGTTGCCAGGCTTTGTATACGGTAGAATGCTGGCCCCTGCCCAATTCGATCAGCACCCGATAGCGTCCCAGATCGCGTCCTGCCAATGTTTGAGCCATAATCACGAATCCGCTAGCTCACCACATTGTGTACCTGAATGGCCTGCGCAGTCAGAAAAGCGACGGCCTGGTTGCCCAGCAGCAGAATCAGGATCCAGACTCCCGAACGGCTCTGGCGACCAGGAGGTGTCACCACCGTGGGCGCGGGAAAAGGCCGGGCGAGAACCGGGTCGGTCGGCGTGAGCGAACGGATCGTGCGCGGTCTGTCCTGCGACCCCCGTGGCGGCAACGGATGCCCGCAGCGCGCACAGACCTGGGCCTGGGGATGGTTCAGCATCCCGCAGGAGGGGCAGGCAACCTGGCTAGCCATGACCTGGAGCACTCCCTGCGGCGGCGTCAGGTCACTGGCCCGATCGTGAGCGGCCACAAAGGTAAGGTGCCCATCGCCGATCATGACCACGTCGTTGTGATTCAAAAACCGAGGGCGCTCCAGTCGCTGGCCGTTGACAAAGGTGCCGTTGGTGCTGGTCAGATCCTCGATGATCACCCGGTCGCCCTGCTGCCACACCTGCGCGTGGCGGCGCGATGCGAACTGGGCGTTCAGCACCAGGTCGTTGCTGGAACCCCGGCCAATGGACATCTGTCGGCCGATGGCCACCTGACGGCGGCCCGACCGATCCTGCACAATAAACTCGCTCATCGTCCGAATAGATTCAACCCCACCACAACGCCCAACCCTATCAGCAAGAGGGCCGCCAGCGCCGCCAACAGGATGACCAGCGGCGAGCGCAGGCTCTCAGCCCCTCGCGGAAGGGATCGGGCAAAGGCATCCAGGGCATTTTGCCAAACCGCTGGACACAGCCAGGTCTCGGCGAACTCTTGGAGCGCCTGTCCGCGTGACACCGGTCTCCCCGCCACCACCTCGACCAGGATCGCGCTGATGTTGTCGGCGCCGCCCTTTTCGTTGGCGGCGCGAACCAACCGTTCGACCGCCCTTTGCACGGGAAAGCGACCGGCAATGGCGCCGATCTCTTCCTCTGCAACCGGGCCGCTGAGACCATCGGAGCACAGCAGCAGCCGATCTCCATCCCTCAGGCCGACAGGGGCAAACAGGTCCACCTCAACCTCAGGCTTGCGACCCAGCGCGCGGGTGATCACGTGGCGCCCGATCCCTCGGATTTGCCCCCCACCCACGCCGGCCGCCAACGAATGGTCGTGCGAAATCTGGCGCAGGCGCCCATCGCGCAACAGATAGGCGCGGCTGTCGCCCACGTTGGCCACCCAAAGCTCATCGCCGTGGATCACCGCTGCCACCATCGTCGTCCCCCAGTCCCGTTTTTGGGACGATCCTCCGCGCCCAGGGGACCCAGTGACGAGGGCCCGATTGGCCGTCTCAATCGCCCGCCTCAAACTGGCGCCCACATCGGAGGCAGGATCGTCGACATAGGCGCGGATCGCCCGGTCGACGGCAATGCGGCTGGCCATCTCTCCGCTTTGATGACCGCCCATGCCATCAGCGACGACAAACAGAGAGCCTTTGGAGTCAATTCGCTGCTCATCGGTCGGCTGGAACAAGCCCAACCAGTCCTCATTGTGCGAGCGCTGGCGCCCCACATCGGAGAACTGGCCGACGTCGAGCGACAATCTGCGATGCCCGGCCATCTTACGCCCTCAACCTCTCCCGACCGATCACGGGCTGCCCGTCACGTCCCAAATGATGATCACCAGATGGCTCGTCCCACCCAGTCCTTGCATCTTTTTGAACCCGGCCGATACCGACAGGCTCCACATCTGCGGGTCGGAAACGGGCGGACCCACCTCGATGGCGTAGGGTGTGACGCCGCCAAAGAATTCGATCTGGGGCGCCGCCACCTGTCCACTGACGCTGGTAGCGGCCTGGCTCCAGTTTCCCTCTATCGCGGCCTGCGAACCGTCGCTGGTGGAAATCTCGATGCGGTACAGGTGACCAGGCTGCAGCGATTGCCCCGCGATCAATACCGGCGCCAGGGGTCCGACCGCTTCCTGACGGGCGATGGCCACCGGTTGCTCGCCGACCTCGACCTTGGGCACCTCGGCGGCCTGCCCCAGGGCAGGCGCATCCACCGCCGTGATAGTCGGCTCGATCTGCGCTGCCGCACCCACATCGGATGTCGGTACCACCGTGATCCCGCCCTCCGACTGGGTCAATCCTCCATCCGACAACAATCGGGCCACCAGCAACCCGATGCCAATAAGAGCCACAACAATCACGGCGACCAGGACGATAATGATGGTCCTATCCCTGGAACTCATCTCTGAGAATGCCATGCTACCTCCCCTTGTTGCACCCGATCCTTGCGTCCGACGGATCCTCTGGTACTGGTCCCTTTAAAACTGCTGCCGCAGCGACAACAACCATTCCAGGATCTGATCGATCAGCTTTTGGATGGCCGGATCGTCCCCCTTGATCTCGATGGGAATGACCATATCCAGCGGAATGGCTGTATCGACGTGAATGGTCTGATCCACCTTGATCGGCACTTCCAGATCGACGTGAAAGGTGGTATTGATCGGCACATCGATCGTAAAGGTCCCCAACACGCCGGCATCGATGGGTACCCGCACCGTGGTATTGATCGGGATGTCACCCTTGAAGGGAAAGATCAGATCCTGCTTGAAGGGAATATCCCCCGAAAAGGGCACGGTCTGGTTAAATTGGTACTCGTAGGAAAAGCCCTCCCCCTCCAGATTCTGCAGGGCCGCAATGGCGGCGTCCAGTCCCTCGGCAGCGGTCTGGCCCACAGAGACCAGCTTGTAGATCAACACCCCGTTCAGAGCCAGGGAAGCCAAGCCAATCACCAGGGCCAGAATCGCCAGCGTCCACAGCGCCCTCGGAGGCCTGCCCGGTCGGCCCTGCTCCAGATAATCGCCCTGGGGTACGACGATGGGCACCGGCGTAGGGATATGGTCCTGAGCGCTGTCTGTTACCTCGTTGGGGACGGGGACAGGCGGGCGGCTGTCTATCGCCACATCGTCCACCGGCTGCACGGGCGCATCCTCGCGAAGGCGTTGGATCTGCTGGCGAGAGATCGGTTGGGTGGGCCGATCGTGGCTGTCGAGATCGTTACTCATCAACGCGACTCTCCCTTCTTGCCCAATGCCTCCCGAACGCGCCTTTCGGCCTCGACCATGGGACCCGTCATCGGGCTCTCTTCGGCGGTCATCGACTTGGCCACCGACAGGGTGGGATAGCCCGCCTGGCGCTCCGCCTGGAACTGGGCGGCAAACTGGCCGCTGCGGATCTCGTCCAGGGCTTCCTGGAATTTCTGGGCAAGGTCCGACATCATGAACTGCATGGTGCGGACATAGCCGCCGTACAGAGCCGTCGGCCCGTGGCTATCGGAGGCGCGATAAAAGCCCTTTTCCCGAAAGCTACGAAAGACGTTCTCCATCTCTTCCGACATGTACATCTCCAGGACCATCGCCTCGGGTGGGATGCCCGCCTCGACGCCGATGGAAAAAGCGCTCAACACGGCGACGCCTATCACCGCGCCCAGCGTCTGCTCGATAAAGAGGTCCAGATCGGACTCGCGGCGCGCGTCCAATTCCATCGCGCCGCCCCACAGCACCCCCACCGACTGAGCCAGCCCCAGGAGCCGTTTCCAGGCCTTGCCGCTGGCCTCCTGTTCGACCGAGACGTAGGCGAAAAAGCCCTGTTTGTCGAGAAATCGCTGGCGGGCGTTCTCGCCAGCCATGCGCGGCGCCAACAACAGCACATCGATCTGGGCCGGAGGGGCAATCAGTCCGTAGGCCAGATTATAGCCCGAGGCAAACACGATGGCCGATCCGGGCGCCAGGTTGGGCGCGATGTCAGCGGCAAAGGCCTCGGGGATCACCTCGTCGGGCAGGAGGATCAAGATCACATCCGAGGCCGCCACCGCCTGGCCAATGGGCAGCACATCAAACCCCTCGCTCCGGGCCAGGGCCGCATACTCGTCCTCGACGTTGCCGATCACCAGCGGGCTGATCCCCGAATCGCGCAGGTTCAGGGCAAAGGAATGGCCCAGTAACCCAAAGCCCAACACCGCCACACGCTCGCCAACCAGGGCATCGGGTTCGGCGTCGTGGGGACCAAAAAACCGTAGAGGTGCATCCGCTTGTGTCATGTGTGTGATTCTCCTTCCATGATGGCTTCAAAAATTATTACGGAATCATCCGGTGATAGAGACCGGAGCGATTCCAGCCGCAGGCAATGGCCACGTAGAGGGGGTTTTGGGTTTCCTGCCAGGTGTGCCACGCCCGGCGCAGGACGACTGACCAGCCCCCGATGGCCTTGGTGGCCCACAGCACCCCCTCCTCCAATTTCTCGGGCGACATATTTCGCGGTCGAAAAACGGCCGTACGCAGATCGTAACGACGATAGTCGGCGGGAAAGTCTGTGTACAGCAATCGCCCTTCGCGGCCCAGCCGGTCAAAGAGATCGGTGCCTGGCGTCGGCGTCAACAGTCCGAAATGGGCCACATCCATGCCCGAATCGAGGACAAAATCCACGGTCCGCTGAAAGATGTCGGCGTCATCTCCGTCGTTGCCGAACATAAAGGTTCCCGACGACATCAGGCCATGGTCGTGCAGCCGGGCGATCTTTTCTTTGTAATGGTCCACCCCGATCTTGAGGTTGACTCCTTTGCGCATCAGGCGCAGACTCTCCTCGCTGACCGATTCAAAGCCGATCAACACCGTCATGCAGCCGCTCTTTCGGAGCGCTACCAGCAACTCCTCGTCATCGGCCACGTCCAGCGATGCCTGGACGGCGTGGGGCCGATTGAGCCCCAGGCGAGCCATGCCCCGGAACAGGGCCAGGGACCACTCGCGGTCGACAAAGACGTTTTCGTCGGTAAACAGCAGGGGACGTTGCTTCCACAACCTGCGCCGCGGAGGCCATCCGGGCCCTTGCAATTCGGCCCACACCTCTTCTGGCGGGCGAGAACGATAGCGCCCCCCATCCAGCTTCCACAAGCTGCAAAACTCGCAGCGATGGCGGCAGCCCCGTGAGGCCGAGATGAGCTGCAGGAAATAGTCCTGCCGATACAGGTCCCGGCGAGGCCGGGGCAAGCCCTGCAACGACACCAACCCGCCCTGGTAGCGCGGCTTGAGGTCTCGGGCCTCGAAATCCTGGATCAGGGCGGGCCAGCCGCTCTCGGCCTCCCCTTGGTAGACGACGTCCACGTGGCGGGCCGCTTCCTCGGGGAACAGGGTGGCGTGGACCCCACCCAAGACCACCGGCACGCCCATCTCCCGGTAGGTGCGGGCCAGCTCGTAGGCCCGGGGCACGGTGGTGCTCAACGACGTAAGGGCCACCAGGTCGGGCTGCAGGCCAGCGGGGATCTCTTCCATCACCTCATCGATGAGGATCACGTCCCAATGGCGCGGCGTCAGGGCCGCGACGTAGGCCAGGGCCAGGGGCTCCATGGTCGCCATGCCCCCGGCGTTGGGCAGGCGGGCGCCCACCGACGATCCTGGACGCGCCAACCCGGGGCGGGCCTCAGGTTCGGAACTCGAACGATGGGCCCTCATGGCAGGATTGATGAGCAGCAACGTGGGCGACATGGTCGACCTAGGACCGCCCCTGGGTTTGAACCGCCAAGATCAGATCACATCCTTTCGCTTCTGGAAAATGACGATCAAGATCAACACCACTCCACTGATAAGGCCCAAAGCCAGCCAGCTCTTTTCCACATCCCCTTCCAGAGCGGGTTTGTACTGCTTGTAGATGGCCTCGATCATGCCCTCGGCCCCACGGACGGCCTTTTCCCGGTCCGATTGCCACCCCCGCAGATCCTCGCCGTACGATTCCATGCTATCCTGGTATTCCTCGAACTGGGCCTCGGTCAGATCGCGGTATTCCTCGCCCTGGGCCTCCCGCTTCTTTTGATAATCTGCCCCTTGTTGCTCGCGCTTTTTTGCATAGGCCTGCTGATCGTCGAACATGCCCGGCGTCGGCAGGGGTTTGGGCGTGGGATAGGGCGTAAAGGTCGGATAGGGCGTAGGTGTGGGCGGCTTGACCGGTTCGGCTGCCGTAAGTTGGGCCTGGGTCTGGGCGCTGTAAAAGTCCGAGCTGCGAATGCCCGGGAAGTAACAGGCCGTGAACATCTGCTTGCCCATGCAGCGGCAGCCCAGCGCGTCTTTGTCCTCTTGAGACAGCTCGTCGCGCTGGGCTTTGTCCAGTTGCCAACAGGGATCGTTGATCACATCCTCGCCAATGCCGGTGTTGCGCACCAGGGCATCGAACGCCCACCGGGTCGACATGATGGCGCTGATGGCCTCGCCGCCCGGGATCAGATCGCGGGGCAAGAGGGCCCCGGCAAACAGAAACTGGGGCACCAATACGACCACCACCAGCAGCAGGGCGATGTTCTGATTGGGCGCCGCCGCCGAGATCAGCAACCCCAGCATATAGCCCGACAGGGTGCACAAAAATATGGTGATGTACATCGTCATGTAGCCGTAATCCCCAAAAAACTGGGGATCGACGAACACCTTTTTGGAGAGCAGAAAGATCACCGATTGATAAGCCGAGAGAATGACGCCGATCCAGACTTTGGATAGGACGTAGGGCCAGATCTTGAGGGTGACGGTGCGCTCGCGACGGTAAATATCCAGTTCTTTGACGATTTCGCGCACCGAGCTGATGGCGCCGGTGAGAATGCCGATGAGGCCCATCATAAACAGCATGGTGATGATCTGGGCCGCATCGCCATCGACGATATCGAACAGGGACTTGCCCCAAATGAAATCCATCAGACCAATGATCGGGGCCACAGCGAGCATCAGGGCCAACCCGACCTTGTCCTGGGCGATGATGCGCAAATTACGAGCCGACAGGATCAGGAACTGGCGCAAGGCCGACACGGGCCGCTTGTGCTGCTGCCTCGTCGCGGGAACCGGGGTAGGGGTGCGCTGCTGCTCCTGTAGCTCGCGCAGGCGGCCCACTACATACTTTTGGTACTGGGGGGACTGCTGGTAACGCTGCCCCCACTCTTCGGGGGTGCCCCGCGACTCGATGAGCTGATAGATGTCGTCGAACTCGACCTTTTCCTTGTAGCGACGTTCCTCTGTGGTGCGATAGTGCTCGAAATATTCCAGGGCCTCATCAGGCGGACCGAAAAAGGCCAGATAGCCGCCCTTGGCCAGAAACACCACCTGATCGCACATCATCACGTTTTTGGTCGCATGGGTGACCAGGATCACGGTGCGACCTCCATCGGCCAGATCCCGCAGCAGATTCATCATCTCTGTCTCGGTGCCGGGGTCCAGGCCCGAGGTCGCTTCGTCCAGGAAAAAGAGGGCCGGTTTGGTGAGCAACTCGACGCCGATGGAGACGCGCTTGCGCTGCCCACCGCTCAAGGCCGTGATCGGATTCTTCCACTGGCGCTTGATCCCCAGCTCCTCGATGACCTCCATGACCCGGTCGTGGCGTTCCTTTTTGGAGGTGTCGGCGGGCATGCGGAGCTGGGCGGCATAGTCCAGGGCCGAATACACGGTCAGCTCGCGGTGGATAATGTCCTCCTGGGGAACATAGCCCATCTCGTTGCGGTATTCGTCCATGTGGGTGTAGAGGTTGCGCCCGTTGACCATCACCCGCGACCGGGGCCCATTGGCCGGGACAAAGCCGGTCAAGGCGTTCATCAGGGTGGATTTTCCGGCGCCGCTGGCCCCCACCAACGCCACAAACTCTTTGGGATAGATCGAGATGGACAAGCCTTTCAGGATGTTGGCCGTCTTGCTGTACCACTTTTCGATCCGCAAGGCATCGATGCGCAGATTGCCCGCCTCGTCAAAGTGGGTGATGCCATCCTCCTGAAAGACCATGCGGTGAGAGGCGACGCGGATCTCGTCGCCCTCCTTGATCCAGACCTCCTTGTCCACCCGCTTGCCGTTGACAAAGGTTCCGTTGTCGCTGTTGAGATCTTGGAGCCGGAACCGGGCCCCGTACTGCTCGATGACGGCATGGTAGCGCGACACCCGAGGGTGATCCAGGACCAGGACGTTGCTGCTGTGCCGGCCGATGGTGATGCGCCGCCCCGTCTTGGGCAGGGCGCGCATATCCAGGTATTGGGTTTGAGAGGAGGGCGCACGAGACTCGGCCTTGCCGGGCAGAAAGCCGACATAGGACCGGTATTGCAGGGCGATCTGTTTGCCGATGGTGATCAGGTCGCCATCGGAAAAGGTGTGCTGGGCCACCTTTTGCCCCTGATAGACCAGGCCGTTGGTGCTGCCCAGGTCGACGATGCGGTAGGTGGTCCCATATCGCTCCAGCCGGGCGTGTTGCCCCGACACCTGAGGATCGGCGATGACCAGGTCGTTGCCCTCCTTGCGGCCCAGGCTCACCGAGTCCCCCTCGAGGGGGTATTTCTGAACCCCATCGCGCAGGTACACAACCAACCCGGGAGCTGGCTTGGGCGAGATGCGCACGGGAACCGGCAGCGCGGGCGCGGGGGGCTCGCCGGGCGATGGCAGGCGCACGCGCAGGGCAAATTGATCGATCTGCACCACATCGACGGGACGAAGGGGAACCGGCTGATGGGGCGCCAGCCGTTGCCCGTTCACCAGGGTTCCGTTGGTCGAACCCAGATCGACGATCTGCCAGCCCTCCTGGCCCAAAACCAACTGGGCATGCTGCCCCGAGACCTGGGGATCGTCGAGGATGACGTCGTTCTTTTGACCTCGCCCCAAGCTAAGGGTCGGTTGAAAGAGGGGCCATTCGTCCTGACCAAGGCCGCCCACTTGTATCTGAAGGATGCCGAGAGCCTGATGATGGTTCATATTGATCCTTCTCGAATCACTCGATGTCCTGTCGATGGCCGGGCCGGCCTATCGACGGTGGTTCCATTCCAGCAGGGCTGCGGCCAGGCGCACAACGGCCCCAGCCAGCAGCAACCCCAGGCCGCCCACCGTGAGCGGCAGCCCGATCAAGGGCGTGACCTGCATCTCGATAAACTTGTCCAAGAACTGGACCATTTCGCCCAATTGGATGCCGAACAGGACACTCCAGGACTCGACCTGCTTGTAGAGCTGGTAGAAATTGAGCAGATCGGAGGCCATGGCGCCCGCAGCGGTCAATCCTGACAGAAGGTACACGACGGGGGGCACCCACGAGCGGCGCCCGACAAAGAGATCGACGGCCAAGGTGAGCAGACTCACCACAGCGACGCCCAGGGTGAGCTTGCCATAGCCCTCCAGGCCGCCGATCTCTTGGGTCACGTGCAGGAAAGAATCGGGGCCCATGATCGATGAGATAATGTCGGTGACGCCCTGGATCAGCGGGCTCAGTTCCTGAGAGAGGGAGCCGGTGACCCGCAGCCAAGGCAAAAAGGCGCCCGTCGCCAGGCAGACCACCGCCAAGGCAATCAGGACGGCGGCCGCCCAAAAGGCCACGCCGGCCCCCACCGAGGAGGTTGCCGGTTCTTGGGCCGAACCGCGGGGCATCGGGGGGGCCGCCGCACGGGGCGGCGGGCCGTAGCCTGAAGCCTGGGGTGGTCCAGCCGGTTCGCGCAGAACCAGCGTCGTCTCGCCGATGGTCACCCGGTCGCCCAGGCGCAGATCGTACGGCTGGTGCACCCGCAATCCGTTGACGTAGGTGCCGTTGGTGCTGCCCCGGTCGGCTACCTCCCACGAGCGCCCGTTCCAGCGGATGTCGGCATGGTGGCGGGAGGCCCGGTGGTCCTGCAAGACGATGCTGCATTCTGAGGAACGGCCCACCGACAGGCTCTTTTGTTGGGCGGGATCCAGGGGATAGGAGCGTCCTGCCCCGGGACCCTCTTGGAGAGTCAAGTTGGCTTTCATCTGCACCCTGCAGGCACTATTTGAACCAGTCCATGGTACTCCACTCGGTAAAAACGTTTCCGGCATCGACCAATTTCGTCGCCGGTCCGCCCACGCCCGTTGTCACCCACACGGCCCACTTGCCACCTCGATCCGAGCCAAAGGCGATCCGCAGACCATCCGGAGACCATTCGGGCATGATGTCGGTCGTGGGATTGGTCGTGATCCGTCGCAACCAGGTGCCGTCCAGGTTGATGACATAGATCTCCCAATTCCCGTCCCGATCCGAGTGGAAGGCGATCTGCCCGCCATTGGGCGACCAGCGCGGCGCGGAGTCGTTGGCATGGGAGGTGATCAAGCGGGGATTGGCGCCATCAGAATTGGCCACTACCAATCCACATCTCCCCCCGCCCACACAACCACGGTAGGCGATTTGCTCTCCGGTCGGCGACCAGGCCGGGTACTGCCCCTTGGTCAAGCCCCGCTGATTTGAACCGTCCCGGTTCATGACATAGAGCTGATCCTGATCGGTCTGATGGAAGACAATACGCTGGCCATCGGGCGAAAAGGAGGGATAGGCATGTGCTCTGCTTGATGTCAGGGCCATGTCTCCGGTGCCATCCAGTTTGATCAAACGCAAACCCAGCTTGCTAGAGTCCCCGCTGAAATAGACCATCCACTGTCTATCGGGTGAAACGG
>CAYVLO010000028.1:0-4452 GCA_964452125.1 uncultured Anaerolineaceae bacterium
TGACCGACACCCGGGCAATGTCTTCCTTTTTGAGCCCATAGGTGTGCATGTAGCGGTTCATCTCCAGGGCAAAGATCCACAGCAGATTGGGCCGCAGGGGGCGCTCGGTGGTGTGATCGAAAATGGTCAAAAAGGCGCCCTGGGGGTGGGGCTGGCACGACGACATCTTTTCCTCGCACACCACCAGGCAGATGTCGAACAGCCCCGAAGCGACGTGATACCAGCCGTGGATGGGGGCAAACACGCCGGTGCCGCCGCCCACGTAGCAGCGGGTGTAGGGTTTGCGCCACCCGCCCGAGCCATCGGCCAGGTATTCGCCCTTCATGTGGACCCCGTCGAACGAGTCGGGGGCGGTGCCGTGCACCACACAGTCGATTTGGTCCAGTCCCAGCTCGCAACTGGACAACGCCATCTGGCTGGCCTGGTAACTCAGCTCTTTACCGGTTTCCTGGGCGCGGCGCACAAAGCGGGTCATACCGGCCCCAACCACAGCGACTTTACGCATTCCCATGATCCGCCTCCTCCTTAATTTCCCAGGATGACGGCGGCGCCGCTGGTGGTCGGCACGCCGCGCCAGCCAAAGGCCAGGCCGGTTTCCACATCGGGTAGTTGCCAGGGGCCGGCATCGCCTCGGAGTTGCTGCACGATGTTCACCACGGCCCGCAGACCCGAAGCGTCCAAAAGATGGCCGCATCCGAGGTTGCCGCCCGAGACGTTGACGGGCAAGATGCCGCCCACGTCGGTGGCCCCCTCGGCAGTCAGGTGGCCTGCCTGGCCAAACAGGCAGAACCCGAGCGCCTCCAGGTGTTGCAGCTCTTTGTACGAGTAGGTATCGTCGATTTCGGCCAGGTCGATCTCTTCCATAGGGTTGCGGATGCCCGCCATGTGGTAGGCCCTCTTGCCCGCTTCTTCGGCATAGATGGCCCGGCCCCATGCCCGGCTTTCCAGGCTGGGCGCGTCGTTGCACCAACCGATGCCCCGGATCCAGATGGGCAGGTCGCACAGGCTTTCGGCCACATCGCCTGCCGCCAATACCAGGACCACGGCGCCGTCGGCATGGGCGCTGATCTCCTCCTGGGTGAGGGGGGCGGCGATGGTTTCGGCCGCCAGCACGTCGGGCACTTGCAGGCTCGCGCCATAGGCCGCCGCCGGGTTGTAGAGGGCGTTGCGTTTGTTCTTGACCACGACCTGAGCGCACTGTTCGCGGGTCGCCCCTGTTGCCCACAGGTAGCGGTTCATCTCCATGCCCGCCACAAAGATGGGGTGTGCGCCGAGGGGGCGGTTGTACACGGGGTCCAGGGCATAGGCGGTGACGTAGGGCAGGGTGAGGATGTTGGATGCTTTGCTGTGCCCTTCGACGACAACGACGTCCATCAGCCCGCTGGCGATCTGCATATAGGCCGTCGCCAAGCCGTGGATGCCGTCGCCGGGGATGGTGACGTTGGGCTTGAGCATCCCGCCGAGCTGGTCGGGCACGTATTCGTCAAAAATGCTTGTACCTTCGTGGAAATCCTCGGCGACGGTGACAAAGCTGTCCACATCGCGCCGCGGATCCAGGCCGGCGTCTTCGTAGGCTTTGGTGGCAGCCTCGAACATCAGCTCTTTATACGAGGATTCGGGGGTAAGGGAGCGGAAACCGGTGTAGCCGACGCCCACAATTGCTACGTTTCGTGACATGATTTGCCTCCTGGGAAAAGGCCGATCACCACGCGAGCCACGATCGAATGGGTATTGAGCAAGTTCAGCGCGATAGAAGCCCGTGAGGATAGCTTTCGGGATTGGGTCCCTGGCTACCGATCAGCACTGGACGACACACCGATGGTTTTTTGGGGAAACGGATCACCTCCTTTGGTTCACCCGTCTCGGCCCGTGAAGGGCATCGGAGATACCGGATTCTGGCGCAATCCGGCTGCCAGGCGCCGCTGCCCGGCGCAATCCTATTGTACACCAAAAGTGGCCAAATGGAAAGTGGACAGTCGCGCTGTTTGGCAGACCGAGCAGGCCGATCAAAAGACCTCCGAGGTTGCTTCAACCTCGGAGGTCTGGTCCTAACTTTGGCCCAAAACTTATACGGCGAAGCGGGCCGCCAGAATCTCTTCCAGCGTGGGCTGGCCGATGACCTGGAGTTCATAGCGCACGCGGTCGGCCGGATGGTCGATCTGGACCACACGCCGCAGGTCGATGGGTGTGCCGATGAGCACCAGATCGCACGGGGTGGCGTTGATCGTTTCCTGCAGGTCCCGTGTCTGTTCGGGGCCATAGCCCATGGCTGGCAGCAGTGCGCCGGTTTTGGGGTACTTGACAAAGGTCTCGGCGATGGAGCGCACGGCGTAGGGGCGGGGATCGATGATCTCGGCGGCCCCAAATCGGCGGGCAGCCACGACGCCGGCGCCGTAGGTCATCTCGCCGTGGGTCAGTGTCGGTCCATCCTCGACGACCAACACCCGTTTGCCGCGGATGGCGTCGGGGTGTTCGACAAAAATGGGTGAAGCCGCCTCGACGATGAGCGCGTCGGGGTTGACCTGGCGCACGCTATCGCGCACACGGGCGATGTTGGCCAGGTCGGCGGTATCGATCTTGTTGATGACCACGACATCGGCTGCGCGCAGGTTGCTCTCGCCGGGATAGTAGCTCAGTTCGTGGCCCGGGCGATGGGGATCGGCCACAGTGATAAACAGGTCGGGCTTGTAGAAGGGCAAGTCGTTGTTGCCTCCGTCCCACACGATGACGTCGGCTTCCTGCTCGGCCTGGCGCAGGATGGCCTCATAGTCGACACCGGCATAGACTACGACGCCGCGCTCGATATGGGGTTCGTACTCTTCCCGCTCCTCGATGGTGCATTCGTGGCGATCCAGGTCCTCCATCTCGGCAAATCGCTGCACAGCCTGGGCCGCCAGGTCGCCGTAGGGCATGGGGTGGCGGATGGCGACGACCTTGCGTCCCATCTTCTGTAAAAGATCGCACACCATGCGGGTGGTCTGGCTTTTGCCGCTGCCAGTGCGGACGGCGCACACGGCGACCACCGGCTTGACGCTCTCGATCATGGTGTCGCGGGCGCCCAGCAGGCGAAAGTCGGGGCCTGCGGCCAGGACCTGCGACGCTTTGTGCATCACGTATTCGTGAGACACGTCGGAATAGGAAAAGACGACCTGATCGACGGCCAGCTCGACGATCAGCCGTTCCAATTCGCTTTCGGGGTAGATGGGGATGCCCTGGGGATACAGACGGCCCGCCAACTCGGCCGGGTACATCCGGCCCTCGATGTTGGGGATCTGGGTAGCCGTAAAGGCGACTACCTCGTAGGCGTCGTTTTCCCGAAAGACGGTATTAAAGTTGTGAAAGTCGCGCCCGGCGGCGCCCATGATCAATACGCGCATACGTGACATAACCATTCCATGCCTCCTTGTCCAACAGTTGTTTTTGGCGGAATATAATGCGAGCGCAGTGGGGAAGAGCGCGCTCTCTTTTACAATTACCCAAAAGGGGAGGCCGGGTCTGGCGGCCTGGCCTCCCCGATAGGTCAGGCGAGTTTGGCCAGGATGATGCTGAGTTCGTACAGAATGATCAGCGGGCCCATCACCAAGGCCATGTTGACCGGGTCGACGGTTGGGGTAATGAATGCCGCCGCAATGGCGATCAGGACAATGGCATATTTCCGGTTGCGGCTGAGCATCTCGGCGTTAATGATGCCGAGCTTGGCCAAAAAGAATGTGAACAGTGGCAGCTCAAAAGCGATGCCGATCCACAACATCAGCGAGATCACAAACGACAGGTATTCGCCCAGGGCCCACTGCTGTGCGACAATGTCGGCCATGAAGCCTTGTAGGAACGGGATAGCCGAGGGCAGCATGATAAAGTAGGCAAAGGCCACGCCCGCGACAAAGGAGAGCGTGGCACCCGGCACCAGGACGATCAGCCAGCGGCGCTCGCTTTTCGTCAGACCCGGGGCCAAAAAGCGCCCGATCTGGTAGACGATAAAGGGCATGGAGAGGGTCAGGCCGCAGATGAGGGCCACCTTCATGTAGTTGCCCAGCGATTCGGTTGGCTTGAGCGCCTGAGGCATGGTATCGCCCATGGGGGCGATCAAAAACTGCAATACAAAGCGGGCAAAGGCAAAACTGATGGTCGTCGCAATCAATAGGGCCAGGGAAGCTCGAAAGAGCCGCGTGCGCAGCTCCCTAAGATGCTCCATCAGCGGCATGGTGATGGCATCGGGATCGTCGATTACGTCACCCCTTTTCTTTTTGCCCTTTTTCTTGCCCCGTTTCCGGCCTTTTGACTCCTCAGGTTCGGCGGATGCTTTGTCAGCCGCCTCCTCAGGGGTTTCTTCGGCAGGCTCGGTGGCGGCCTCGTCGGCGACGGGTTCCGGCGTCTCCTCAGGGGTTTTTTCGGCAAGGTCGGTGGCGGCCTCGTCGGCGACGGGTTCCGGCGTCTCCTCAGGGGTTTCTTCGG
>CAYVLO010000028.1:4552-12215 GCA_964452125.1 uncultured Anaerolineaceae bacterium
TGGCGGCCTCGTCGGCGACGGGTTCCGGCGTCTCCTCAGGGGCTTTTTCGGCAGGTTCGGTGGCGGCCTCGTCGGCGACGGGTTCCGGCGTCTCCTCAGGGGTTTCTTCGGCAAGGTCGGTGGCGGCCTCGTCGGCGACGGGTTCCGGCGTCTCCTCAGGGGCTTTTTCGGCAGGCTCGGTGGCGGCCTCGTCGGATGGCGGAAGGTTCTCAGTCATGGTTGGGCGCCTCGGTGGATGCAGGAGTTTCGGTTTCAGCAGAATCTGGGGGCGCGGCCTTTTCGGGTGCGGGGTCTGGCGCCGCTACTTCACCCTCCTTGGGAGCAGAGTCTGCAGCAGGGGACGCTTTCGTCGCTTTGTCCGGTTCGAGGCCCTCTTTGGCGGCATCGACAGCGCTGGTCAATGGCTCGGTGAGGGTCTTTTTCGCGGCGCTGACGGCGCTGCCCACGGGGTCTTTGAGCGTCTTGCCGGCCGCCTTGAGGCTGGCATCTACTCCCTTCAAGCTGTCTTGAATGCCCTTGAGTTCGGCGGTGGTTTCTTCCAGGCCCGCGGCGTCGACCACGGTCTTGACCATGTCCTTGGGGATGGAACGGACGGAATCCACCGATTCGCGCAACTCGGCCGTCGTTTTTTGCAAGGATGCCAGCTCGGGCCCCAGGTCTTTGGTCAGATTTTCGTAGGCCTTGCGAAAGTCTCGCAGGGTTTTTCCGATCTGGCGGCCCACTTCGGGTAGCTTTTCAGGTCCCACCACCAGGAGGGCGAGAAGCAGAATGACCAGCAGTTCCGTAATTCCCAGATTGCTAAAAATGTTCATGATTTTGAGATAGCTTTCTCTTTGGAAACTAGAGTTCCAAGGACACCGTTGATGAACCGGCCCGAGCTATCGCTGCCGAACCGCTTGGCCAGCTCTACCGCTTCGTTAATGATCACCTTCACCGGTGTCTCTTGGGCGATGAGAATCTCATAGGCAGCCAGCCGCAGGATGTTGCGGTCGATCACGGCAATCTGATCGACGGGCCACTCGGGTGCATACCGGGCGATGATCGGGTCGAGGGTCGCCCGGTGAGTGATGACCCCATGAGCCAATCCGCGGGCAAAGGTCTCGGCCGAGTCAGGCAACTCGGTCTCCCTCAGCCGTTCTTCTACAACGACACCGGGAGGGTGGCCGGCGACATCAATTTCGTACAGCGCCTGCAAGGCCACAACCCGAGCCTGATGGCGAGCTTTCATCTGACCTTTTCCCCACAACTGTCTGGTCGGGCAGCCAGTTCGGTGGCAATGTCTTCTATGTGAATGTTGATCTCGCCGACATCCATATCTACAATGTCCTGGATGGCGCGGCTGACTTCGTGTTGCAGTTTGCGCCCCATTTGCAGCAAATCTATGTTCCGTTTGGCCACGAGATAGACATCAACGCTGACCCGATCGTCGACAACGTTTACTTCGACGCCCTGACCTACGGTGTGCAGGCCCAGGAAGCGCTTGACGCCAGGCACTCGTTCGGACAGTCGGGCAATCCCGGGCACCGCATCGGCTGTTTTTTGCACAATGGTGACCAGCACGTTGGGCGCGATGGTCACTTTGCCAAGTTTCTGGTCCACGAGTTCCTCCCACTGCAAAGACAAAACATCTGTTTGTCCCACAATCATTCCTTTCGTGTGATGTCGAGCATGGCCTAGGAGATGACCAGCCCGCCATCGACAGCCAGGGTCTGCCCGGTGATAAAGCCGGCCTCGTCGGATGCCAAAAAGGCCACGGCCGCGGCCATGTCCTCGGGTGTGCCGGTTCGTCCCAAGGGGGTGCGGGCTATGGCTTGTTGAATCAATTCTTCGGGAAGGGTGGAGGTCAGATCGGTGAGCACAAAACCGGGTGCAATGGCGTTGCAGGTGATCCCCCGCGAACCCAGTTCTTTGGCCACCGTCATGGTCAGGCCCACCAGCCCTGCCTTGGCCGAGGCATAGTTGGCCTGCCCGGCATTGCCCGATAGCCCGGCAACCGAGGTCACATTGACGATTCGCCCGTAGCGCTGGCGCATCATGGGACGGCTGGCAGCGCGGATACAGAAAAAGGCTCCCTTGAGGTTGGTATCAAGGACCAGGTTCCAATCCTCATCGCTCATGCGCATGAGCAGTGTGTCGCGAGTGGTACCCGCGTTGTTGACCAGGATGTCGATGCGTCCAAACGCCTTTTGGGCGGCGTCGATCAGGGCCTGGGCCTCGGCGGCCTGGCTGACGTCGGCCTGGACGGCGATGGCCTGTCCGCCCGATTGTTCGATCTCGCGGACTATAGTTTGGGCTGCGCTCTCATCGGATCGATAATTGACCACCACCCGAGCGCCGCCTGCCGCCAGCCGCAGCGCGATGGCGCGCCCGATGCCCCGCGAGCTGCCCGTCACGACCGCTACCTTGTCCTCAAAGTCCATCGTCCCGTCCTTTGCTCCCGCCCTTCGCTTTGGGTAGGAGAAGTGGCAAGCTTATCCTTGCAGGAGTTCAACGGCGGCCCGGTTGCCCACCGAAACCACTTGGGCGCCGGGTTCGATGCGCGATACGAGCTTGCTCAACACGTCCTTGGGCCCAATCTCCACAAAGCGTCCCACGCCCTGGCCTGCCATGTACCTCACCGAATCGGTCCAGCGCACCGACCAGGTCAGTTGGCCGGCCAGCTCGTCGCGGATCTCGTCGACGCTGAGCAAGGGCCGGGCGCTGATGTTGGCCACCACAGTCGTGTGGGGCAGGCGCATCGGCGTGGCGTCTACCGCGGCGCGAAAGTCGCGCACAATGCCGGCCATCAGCGGCGAATGGGCGGCAATGCTCACGGCCAGGCGGATGATGCGCCTTCCGCCCTTTTCTTTGAGTCGTTCAATGGCCTGAGTCAGCGCCTCTTGGTCACCCGAGATGACGACTTGCCCAGGCGAATTGTAGTTGGCGATCTGAACCGGCTTGCCCGTGGCCTCGGCCGCCTGTTTGCAGGCTTGCTCCACGTCCTCGTCTTCCATTTTGAGCACGGCTGCCATACCGCCCGGTTGTCGCTCGCCCGCCAGCTTCATCAGCCGTCCACGCTCTTGCACCAGCCGCAGTCCATCGGCGAACTCGAGGGCGCCGGCCGCTGCCAGGGCCGTCAGCTCGCCCAGGCTGTGTCCGGCCATCATGTGACATTCAGGTAGTTTGCCTTCGGCCTCGAGGGCATGCAGCACGGCCAGGCTCGTCACCCACAGGGCCGGTTGCGTGTAGACGGTGTCGTCCAGCTTTTCGGCTGGACCCTCGAAGCAGAGGGCCGACAGTGGGTAGCCCAGAATGTCGTCCGCCTCTTCGTACAGGCGGCGTACGCCGGGATAGGCCTGGGCCAGGTCGCGACCCATGCCTATCTCCTGAGAACCCTGACCGGGAAAAATCAAGGCAGTTTGGCTCATCCGCTTTCTCTCATGTTGCCCGTCTTTGCTCGCTGGATCTGGTTTTCTGCCGACGTTGATGAAATCGCGATTCAGGTTGCACTCCATGCGGTCTGGCGATTCCTCAGCAAAACAAGAGCCGTGTATCCACGACCAGACACGGCCCTTCTTTGGTAGAGGATGCGCGCAGATCGCATCGCCGCGATGGAATTCTATTCAGATTTGGCCACAACTTCAATGCCCCGGTAATTGCCGCATGACGGGCAAACTTGGTGGGGCGGGCGCAGCTCATGGCACTTGGGGCAGGGGACCAGGTTCTGGGCCTGCAGCGCGTGATGGCTGCGGCGCCGGCCTTTGCGACCTTTGCCCAATTTATGTTTTGGTGTTGCTCCCACGGGTTATTCACTCCCTTCCTGAGAATCAGCTACATCTGATAGTAGCGCCTGCAACGCGGTCCACCGTGGATCGATGGGCGCCGTGTCGCATGTGCACTCGCCAAGATTTCGGTTTCCCCCACACTGGGGGCACAGCCCAAGGCAATCGGAACGGCACAAGCCGGGTGTGGAGCTGGCAAGGAGCAGACCCTGCCGTATCACCTCGCTCAGATCCAACATGTGCTCGGCGTCGATCAACAAGGCCAAGTCCTGATCCTCATCGGGCACAGCATCGATGGGCGCATTGTCGATCCGCAGCGCCGGCAGAAATTCCTCTTCGAGCTGAAGCCGCACTTTTGCGTTGTACGGCTCCAGGCAGCGCCGGCATTCCAGCCTGAGCGTCACACGCAATGTGCCGGTGGCCAAAATTCCCTGCAAAGTGCGCATCAAGGTCAATCGCCCTCGCAGCGGACTTTTCGGATCAATCGCCGGGTCTAGATGGCGTATGTCCTCATTCAGCTCGAACTTGCGCGATGAACCGGTTGGCCCTTTGATTAGTTGGGCAACATTGAAGCGCATGGTACCTTGTTTACGCTCCCCCCTGCTATTGGGTTGCACAATTATAGGTCAGAGTGGCCCGCCTGTCAAAAACCAGACAGGGTCGGGCACGGCCTGGCTCTACCTTTCATGGCTGGGCCAGGTCATGCCAAAGTCCGGTCTTTGCGGCCGCTTGCCCGATCTCTGGCTGTTGCACCAGCGCCCAGGGACGCGATTTGCCTCTGGCTTTGCTCCCAGGGGCAAATGCGCGTGGGGCGCAGCCTGCCAGAGGTGGCGGTGCGGCGTCCGCACGTAGAACGATCCCCACTCAAGGAGCCTGATCTTGGCTCCCGGGCGCGGGCTTTCCTCAGTATGCCTACAGCGGTTCCTCTTGCTGGGCTGGGTCAGCCTCCACAGGCGAGAGGGTGTCCAGGCCGTTGCGCACAGTCATAAGCAGGTTGGCGATCTGAGATTCGACCGTGCCGAGCTGATCGTCAAGGCTGGTGAGTACGGTGCGGGCGTATTCGTCCGCTTCCTTTTTGAGTACCTCTGCCTCGCGTTGAGCCCGTTCGATGATGGTCTTTTCCCGTTTGGAGGCCACCTGGATGATCTCGTGTTCCTCCATGCGCTTTTCGCCCTCTTCTTGCGCCATGCGGATGATGTGGTCAGCCTCCGCTTGGGCTTCAGCGATGACCTGTTCGCGCTCGCGTTGCAGTTTTTCCGCCTCCTTGATTTCCTTTGGGATGGCCGTGCGCATCTGATCGATCACATCCAGGAAATCGTCCTCGTTGATGACCAGATAGGCGCTGAGCGGCATGCGCCAGCTTTCGTTCAGTAGCCGCTCGAGTCGATCGATGAGAAGATAGATGTCGTTAATGGGAATCGCCTCCTTTCTTTTTGCTCTGGGACGGGGTATTTTCCAACAGTCCCGGCCCGTTACGTACTATCAGCCTGCCTCAAGAAGCCGTTGTTCGGGCCTCTTATTTCCTCAATCGCGCAGTGAAACCAGACTCACCGGCGATTCAGCGTCTTGATCCAGTGCAGCGAATTTGGCGCGCATGGCCTCGGCGACGGCGGGTGGCACCATACCCGTGACGCATCCACCCAACATGGCAATTTCCTTCACTGTGCTGGCGCTCAAAAAGGCATAGTCTTGGCTGGTCATCAGGCAGACCATCTCGATGCCGGGCGCCAGCTTTTTGTTGGTCAAGGCCATGTGGAATTCCAGCTCGAAATCCGAGATGGCGCGCAGGCCGCGCACAATGACCTGCGCGCCGCACTGCTGAGCAAACTCGACGGTGAGCTGACGATAGGTCGTCACTGTGATGTTGGGTATGGGGCGCAAGGCCTCTTGCAGCATCGCCTGGCGCTCCTGGATGCTGAACAGGAGATTTTTCATGGGTCGGGCATAGACGGCCACGGTGAGATGGTCAAAGAGCCGCGCCGCCCGGCTGGCAATGTCGATGTGTCCGTTGTGCACCGGGTCAAAGGTTCCCGGATAGATGGCATTGGGCATGATGCGTCCTCCCAGGTTAGCTCAGGTCGCCTTTTCCCTCCCAGAACCGGGCCAGATAGCCGGCCAGAGGGGCATAGTCGGGTGTGGTGAGCATCGGATCGGCGTCAAAGATCGTCTTGGCCTCCTGGCGGGCCAATTCCAAAACCTTGGTGTTGCTCAGGCTTGCCAGGCGCAGTGCGGGCAAGCCGCTCTGCCTGACCCCAAAAAAGTCACCGGGTCCCCGCAGCTCCAGGTCCTTTTCGGCGAGCACGAATCCGTCCTGCGTCTCTTCGATGGCCTTGAGCCGCTCCCAGGTGGCTTTGGTGTCGGGATCGTCGGGCGAGACCGTGTCCGACACAAGCAAGCAGTAGGATGGGTGAGGACCTCGTCCCACCCGGCCCCGGAACTGGTGGAGCTGGGCCAGGCCGAACCGGTCGGCGCCCTCGATGAGCATCACCGAGGCGTTGGGCACATCGATCCCGACCTCGACCACGGAGGTCGAGACCAGGATGTCGATCTCACCCTGGTGAAATTGGCTCATCACCCGTTCCTTTTCGCGCGCCTTGAGGCGACCATGAAGCAGGCCCAGGCGCAGGTCGGGAAAGATCTTTTCCTGAAGGCGCTCAAACTCTTCGACGGCGGCCTTGGCCTCCACCTTGTCCGATTCTTCGACCAATGGGTAGAGGATAAAGGCCTGACGCCCCTTTTCGATCTGGCTGCGCAAAAAGGCATAGGCCCGCTCCCGATCTCGGGGCAGCAGCCAGCGGGTTTCGATGGGCTGGCGGCCCGCCGGCATCTCGTCGATCACCGAGAGATCGAGATCGCCGTATAGGGTCAAGGCCAGGCTTCGCGGGATGGGTGTGGCGCTCATGACCAGCATGTGGGCCGTGCCGCTCTTGCCTCGCAGCGCCGCCCGCTGGATGACGCCAAAGCGGTGTTGTTCGTCGACGATCACCAGCCCCAAGTCGGGAAAAGTGACATGTCGTTGGATGAGCGCATGGGTGCCCACCACGACGTCGGCCTCGCCCGAAGCAATGGCCTTGTAGGCGTCTCGCCGCTCGGCCAGGCGCAGGCCTCCGGTCAGTAGCGTGACCGACACCGGCCGATCCAGGCCCCACTCGTGGGCGTTGGCCAGCAAGGTGCGGATGGTTTGGTAGTGCTGCTCGGCCAGGATTTCGGTGGGCGCCATGAGGGCCGCCTGTTTGCCCGACGCCAGGGCCATCAAAATCGCCGCTGTAGCCACCACCGTCTTGCCCGAGCCCACATCGCCCTGCAGCAGGCGGCTCATGGGGCTGTTCTGGGTCAGGTCGTCCAGGATGTGCTCGATGCTCTTTTGCTGGGCCGTGGTAAGCTCAAAGGGCAACGAGCGGACAAAGGACTCGAGCAGCGCCTGGTTGCGGGGTAGGGGAATGCCTTCCTGGCGGCGCCAGTTGAGGCGCTGGCGCATCATGCCCAACTGGATCAACAGAAACTCGTCAAAAGACAAGCGGTGGCGCGCCGCCTCGGCCGACTGGGGTTCGTTGGGAAAGTGGATCTGTTGCAGGGCGGTCGCCCGGTCCATCAGGCCCAGGCGTTGGCGCATCTCGGCCGGCAACGGATCGGGGACGCGGGACGCCCAGTGGTCCACCACCCGCTTGGTGATGCGGCGCATCCAGCGGGAGGTCAACCCGCTGGTGACGGGATAGATCGGCACCAACCGGCCGGTGTGGATCAGGTCTCGCTCCAAAGGTTCCCAGGCCGGCGATTGCATGGTCAATCGGCCCAGGTATTCGTCCACCTTGCCGCTGAGCACGACGCGGCGTCCGGGCCGGAGCTGGCGGGTCAGAAACGGCTGGTTGAACCACACGGCTTCGATGGTGCCCGAGGCGTCG
>CAYVLO010000028.1:12225-14561 GCA_964452125.1 uncultured Anaerolineaceae bacterium
CTGCTGACGATGGGCGTCCCTCCCCGGGACCGGCGTGTGTTGGTCTCCCAAATGGTGCCGATGATGGTTGTGACCTCACCATACTCCAGCTTGTTGATCGGCTTGAGCTTGCTATAATCATCGTAGCGATGGGGAAAGTGGTGGAGGAGATCCTCCACCGTATAGATGTTCAGGCGTTCCAGTTTGGTCGCGTTGGCCGTGCTGATGCCCGGCAGGGTGGTGACCGGCGCATCAAGGCCCGCTCCCGCCCGTTGCGACGGTGCGCGCTTGGCCGGCGACTCGGGGGCCGGCTGGGATGCCGCGGGGGGCGGGACGGTCCCCGGCTTGCTCAGCGGCGGCGTGCGAGGCTCGGGGGCTTGGAATGCCTGGGCCTCTTGCAGCAGCTTTTCGATCTCGGCGATTGCGTCGGGGCGCTCGGATTTGGCTTGCTGGCCATACTGCCGCAGTCGGTCGGCGATCTGGTCGACGGCAGGGGGAGCAGCGTCGGTTGCCAATTCATCCAGGACTTCTTGTCGCCAATTGTCGACAAAGGACTCAAAGCCGTGGATGACGGCTTTGTTCTCATAGCCGTAGCTCTTTTCTAAATTCAGCATCTTGCTCAGCTTTTCAAAAGCTGCAAGCATGTTCCCTCCAGGGTTGATGTCGTCGCGCTAGGCCAGCAAACAGGCAACGCCCACAGCGCCCGGCCCGGCGTGACTGGCAATAATGACGCCCGCCGGGGCGATCAATCGCTCCCAGCGTGGATCGAGTTCTTGTACATGATCGGCCAACCGCTCGGCGCGATTGGGGGCATTGGTATGAAGGACCACGGCCTTTTCCAAGGGGCCCAGGTCCTTGATCAGTTCCATCAAACGATGTTCTGCCCGGGCCGAGGTTCGCACCCGTTCGACCAGTTGTACCTGGCCCTCGTACACCTGGACGATGGGCTTGATGCGCATCAGCGTGCCAATGACCGCAGCTACCCAGTTCACGCGCCCGCCGCGATGGATGTATTCCAGGGTATCCAGGGCGGCAAATACCCGCGCCTGCTTTTTCCAGCCTTCGATGCGTTCCAGAATCCGCGTCATCGACTCACCCCGTTGGGCTGCCTCTGCGGCTGCCAGGGCAATCAGCCCATACCCCAGTGTAACCTGCTGCGAATCGACGAGGGCGATTCGCGCGCCCGAGACGGTCGCCGCAGCCACCGACGCTACATTGTACAGGGCGCTCAGATTGGCTGCCAGGTGGATCGAAATGATCTCATCCGTCTCCTGGGCCAGGCGGCGGTAGGCCTCTTCGTACACTCCCGGTGGCGGCGCTCCGGTGGTGGGGATGATCTTGGATTCGACGAGTTTGGTGTAGAACTCGTCGTGGGTCAGATCGATCCCTTCCCGGTAGGACGTCGAGCCAAACATGACCAGCGCCGGGATGACGGTGATCCCCATGCGGGCGGCGAGGTCGGCCGGAAGGTCGGCTGTGCTGTCGGTGACAATTTTGACCATCGGATGCCGCCACCCCCTCAGGGCAGCTCGGTCTGTCCATCGGCTATCACGGCGCACGCGCCCAAGGCGCCCAACCCCAAATGGGCGACCAACGCCGATCCGGCAGGCGCGATCACCAATCTGTCGGCCGCGACCCGGTCGCCCAGCTCACGGGCCAGGTTGTGGATCATCTCTTCATCGCCGGCGTAAAGCAAGGCCAGCTCGGCCAGCGGCCCCCAGGCGCGCACCTGGGCCACCAATTTTTCCAGGGCGCGGGAGCGGGTACGAACCCGCCCCCAGATCCTTGCCTCGCCATCATCCAGGCTGATCAGCGGCTTGATGCGCAGGGCTGTTCCCAGGGCGCCCACGATCGAGTGCAGTCTCCCGCCCTGAACCAGGTTGTCCAGGCGATCGACCATTGCCGCCGTCCGCCGTCGAGCCTTGAAGCCCTGAATCGCAGAGCCAATCTCCTCGCGGGAGGCCCCTGCCTGGGCCAGCCGCGCCGCCTGAATCACTGTCCAGCCCATCCCCATCGATATCGAGCCCGAGTCTAGGACCTCGACACGCGAGGAATCGGGCATCTCCTGGGCGGCCGTCCAGGCCGCGTTGATCGTCCCGCTAAACCCACTTGCCACGTGGATCGACAGGATACTGGCGCCCGGGTCCCCGTTCAGCAGCCGCTGGTAGGTGTGAATAAAATCGACTACCGTTGGTTGACTGGTGCGCAAGCGCCCGGGCCTGTCCATCAGCAGGCGATAAAAGGCCCAAGGTGTCAGGTCCACGCCGTCCCGATAGACGGTCTCGCCCACGTGGACCAGGCAGGGCACAATCTCGATCTCCAGGGCCTTTGCCAGCTCTGCCGGGACATCGCCGGTG